>NC_014107.1 GCF_000025565.1 Enterobacter cloacae subsp. cloacae ATCC 13047 | reverse complement strand
GGCGGCCTGTTCTTATGGCGGCCGGGTGTTGTGTTATGTGGTGCATGCGTTATAATCCTTCACAGGCCACGCGCCTGCTTTTGGACCCCCTGATATCTGTGTCTTCCGCCAAGATGATGACAGATGTCGGGGGGGTTGTGCATTCAGGCTCCGGGAAATCCCGTTACCTGCTCCTGAACGTTTTACTGGACACGTCCTGTCCCTGTCTGTTTCCGGAAGTCCGCATTTCTTCCGTAAAACCATCTTTTGCCACCCGCCTGCCTCACCACAAAGCAGTCAAACCGTCAGTTTGAGTTAGGACACAAAAGTAATCTGAATCAACAATCTGTCCCACCACAAGACGATCGCTGACGATCCGAATACTACCTTCTCATCAGTAACTTTTCCAGATGTTAGACCAGATAACAATCCATAGTTTTCATGCTAATTGTCCGGATGAGACTGCTAGCAAGCATCGCACGCAGTAAATTCAGGGCGTTGGGTTTGATTTGGTAGGCCAGAGCAAGGAAAATAATTTAGAGGAAGAGCTTTACCTAATAGTTGCAAGTTGACTCTTTCGTATGTTCACTGCACTTAAAAAACCGTATAGCTTTTGCTATACAGAATCCATATGGTATGCTTGTAAAGCAATCGCTATACAAGGAGCGCACTCATGAAATCAGATGTTCAGCTCAACCTTAGAGCTAAAGAATCTCAAAGAGCACTTATTGATGCTGCAGCAGAGATTCTCCATAAATCACGCACGGACTTCATCCTGGAAATGGCATGTCAGGCTGCGGAGAATGTGATCCTCGATCGTCGCGTATTTAATTTTAACGATGAGCAGTATGCAGAGTTTATCGATATGCTCGATGCACCGGTTTCGGATGAGGCGGCTATTGATAAACTTCTGGCAAGGAAACCTCAGTGGGACGTGTAACAGCACCAGAACCATTATCCAGCTCCCATCAACTAGCAGAGTTCGTCAGTGGTGAGGCAGTACTTGATGACTGGCTTAAACAGAGGGGATTAAAAAACCAAGCTCTTGGTGCAGCACGAACGTTCGTCGTTTGTAAAAGAGACACTAAACAGGTTGTCGGTTTTTACTCTCTGGCCACCGGCAGCGTTAACCACGTGGAAGCAATGGGAAGCCTCAGGCGCAATATGCCAGATCCAATTCCCGTAATCATACTTGCTCGCCTGGCAGTTGATGTTTCATACCGTGGCCAAGGGCTCGGGGCCGATTTACTGCATGATGCAGTTCTGCGCTGTTACCGTGTAGCTGAGAATATTGGAGTCCGTGCGATTATGGTTCATGCACTGACTGAAGAAGCCAAAAACTTTTATCTTCACCATGGCTTTAAGGCATCACAAACTCAGGAACGGACATTGTTTTTAAAGTTACCACAGTGAGGTTTGAGGAAGAAAGGGGCTTGTTCGATATTTAAGATATTGATTTATAATGACTTTACCATTGAATTTAACATAATCTTTGTTATGCGAAGTTATTGATTTATAAGGGTAAGTTGCTCATTTTTACATGAAATACGCACTAATGAATGCGTTTTGAGTGATTGCAGGAAGGCACCTAAAACCTAATAAAATAGCCCAGCCATAAGGCTCAGGCACACGTCCAGAACATAAATCCCGGTCGCAGACCCTGGTTTGTTTGAGGCAAGTTCAAAGCGGTAGAATCGACCATCAGTGCTACAAAGAACTGGGTACACTAAAATTTAAGAGCAATGAATCCGGCCATTGTTAATCTAAGTGCCAGTATGATTAAAATTTACTCGCATGGATAACATCCATTATAAATACAACTAAAGTATGAGATGCATTAACTGCGAGTCTAGCTTCGGCAACTACTATCTGCGGAGGGTTTTGACCACGCCCATGAGCACTCCCTATATGTGACCGGAATGCGCCAATACCGTCGATTAGTGATGAAATTCCTTTTAAAATTTTGTGCTGGTCACCCGCTAAAGTGGGATCGGAATTAAGGTCCAAGTCTGGCTGTACGACAGCCCAAAGTGGTGCTACATTCAATTTTTGTGGCATAGGTAAATTGAATTTTTCTATGTAGCATTTTAATGCAGATTCAATTATAGCGCATGCGGCAGTGACTGATGCATGTGGATCGGTTTGAATATTCTCCACTGCACGAAGAAACTCATTTTCAATGGATGAATAGTCACCAGACTTTAGATAATCCTCTAACGTCTTAGAAATCGGAGTAGACCCAGACTTAGTTATAAATCCATTGAGTCTGTAGACTAATTGGTTCTTGGATAAAGCATCAATTATTCTTTTTTGTC
This sequence comes from Enterobacter cloacae subsp. cloacae ATCC 13047, assembly GCF_000025565.1. Lineage (NCBI taxonomy): Bacteria > Pseudomonadati > Pseudomonadota > Gammaproteobacteria > Enterobacterales > Enterobacteriaceae > Enterobacter > Enterobacter cloacae. Next base: position 197,268 of record NC_014107.1, on the reverse strand, counting down.
CACTTTCGACTGTAGACCCAGCTCCTGCCCTAGAGAATGAATTTGGAGGTAAATCCATATATTTTTGGATAATTATCCCCAGTACTGAAATTGCATCTACTGAGTCATCTTCATTGCAAGCTTTAAGCCAATTGCTGCATTTTGTTTCACAGTTTCCTGGAGGCACCTCACCAGGTGCGCCCGATTCCATAAACAGTGAATTTAAAGTTGAATGGCTAAAATAATGCTCACCCAGTACTGAAGACACCGCGCCAATTACATTGTTAGGTATTTTATTATTCATTCTTTCCTACGGGATTATTCTATTGTTAATTTCAATTAATTATTATAACCGAAAAATGAGGTACGATAAATACCTGGTTTTTACATAACCACATTGGCAAGCTGTTCCTGATAATTAACGCTCTGGACAAGTCCGATTGTCAGGTGGGGTTTGAGTGCCTGGGCAGTCATATGACCGCCCAGGATTTGTTTAGAGATAGCCGAGGTACTTCGTAACAAGAGTCAAAAGACCAGTAATGGACACAATGACCGCCGCTACATCCACTTTTATCTCAATTTTCAGATCGATATTCATCGCTTATGCTCTGATATGATCTGGGGCCCCAGACACGTAATATCTGGCGTATTTATACTGCCGCAGCCTTGGACAGTTCGTGGTTTACATAACCGGTATTGTTCCCACGTTCCGAGTTTCCTGAAACGCTCTTTAACCCTCACCATCAGCCCTGCCAATGATAAGTTTGCCCACAGGGCAGTCTCCGAACGTCTTTTCGACCCATCAGCAACTTATGCCTAAGTCACCGGAGGCGTGCGAGCCACACATTGAACATTACAGATCTATTAGCAGCTTGTCACCGGGTGAAGATGTAAAGGTTTTGTATTAATTCGAAGAAGAGGTTTTGATCATGAAAAGATTGGTGGCTGGCGAGGACTCGAACCTCACATCCCCTTCCAATAGATTCAGTACCTAAACCTATTGGAAGGCCCTTCAAAATTGCTTATGAAGGGACCCAGGGAGCTCTACCAACTAAGCTAACCAGCCATTAAATGCATTCCGGAGTCTATCAACCTCATCTTTATCTTGCAAGTAATTGTTGATTAATGTCTTTGTGATTGCATTGTCTTTACGAGGACCAGTAAGGTGTTTATATTTTATGCAAAGTGATTTTGCGATTTTTTCAATGTCTAACATTTTTTGGCAGATATGGTGGGCGACCTGTTGGCATACCTGAGAATACAGAATTACATCACGTATTGTTAATTCAGCTTCTTTATTAACTTCATGCTTGTATTTTTTACTCATTTTAATTAAGTCAGATTCTGAAAACATTTCTTCCCAAAGATTAGTGTTTTCTCGGCTATGTGCGTTAATATTACGAACAAGTCTAAAGTAATCCAATAATTTTAAATCAAGTTCATCAATGTAAATTGACAACTCATTATGGTTTAATTTAGGATGCGTAATCTTACCATTTATTTTGTTCACATGAGCATGGTGAATTGCTCTACGTAGTATGTCTACATTATCAATATTGAATGACCGTTCATCACTATATATTTTTTTTGACAAGGAAATGTAGTCTTTCAAAAATGATTCTAGGCAGCTATATATAAATGCAATATGACTTTGTGTTACGTAGAGAGATGTTTTGTAAATCTCTAAATGTGCAACTTTTAGTTTTGCATTTTTATGCTTTTTAGTTACGTCTTCAATTCGATTAATGTTAATGCGGCCAGATTCATCTTTGCAAAGGAGTTCCTTTACTGCTACATCAATCAGAATTAAATGTGGGTTTACTGTCCCTAAAAGTTTTCTGAATTTTGTCTCAATAGATCGTGGCTGCATATCTTCTGTCATAGGTAACGCCTCCTGTGTTGAGATTGATTTTATAAAATACACGGCAAAGATTAACTTCACTTTGATAGTCAGAGACCGTTTAAGCGAGTTGTGGGCTAAAGATAAATTATTATTGGTCTGAATCCTCAGGCCATTAATATTCAACGATATCTTGCTTCACGGAACTTAAATCAATCTCTGGCTGTAAAATCAGGACAGTATAACCCATACTCACAGGCAATTTCTCAGTTTTGAGCCCGCACTGCTCCAATAATGGAAATATCCCGTCTGGAACGCCAGTTACACGCACCTCAAGTGGCAATATAAGATTTCCTGATTCTGTAAATGAGCTATGGAGTTGAGATTTCTGTGTATACACAGCCGATACATCTGTACCGCATTTCCAACCATCCTGCCACTCGGTATCGGATAATAGGTGATCCTGCCAGCCCATTGAACGTAGCGTGTCAATCATGCAGGTGAATCTAAACAGCGTGCTCTGATTGGCTAACTCACCAGAGCTTGCCAGCCAGATATACTCCACCTTGCTGTAAAGCCGTGCTGATGGCCCTTTCAGTTTCCCTTGTTCCTGTAACCAGATTATGTCAGGCGCCAGAGATTTAGGAAAAACCTTGCGTTTCTGAGCGGTTGAAAGCCACTGCATTATGAACATGTGTGTTTGAAGAGACGTGAGAGATCTTCCCTCTTTCCGTGCAAGCTTTACCGCTACGATGATGCACCAGGCGAGATGAGTGAATCGCCACGGATAATCTAGACACTTCCGAGCCGTTGATAATACTGGTTTTCATATTCTGTCGGTGACATCTGTTCGCTAGAACCATGCCGACGCTTACTGTTATAAAACATTTCGATGTAATCAAAAATATCACTGCGGGCTTCTTCCCGCGTTCCGTAGATCTTTTTCTTTATCCGTTCACGTTTCAACAACTGGAAAAAACTTTCTGCAACCGCATTATCATGGCAGTTACCGCGACGGCTCATGCTACCCTCCAGGCCGTGTGATTTCAGGAACGACTGCCACTCATGGCTTGTGTACTGACTGCCCTGATCCGAATGAACCAGCACCTGTTTTTCGGGATTACGCCGCCATACAGCCATCAGCAGTGCGTTCAGGACAATGTCCTTTGTCATCCGGGATTGCATGGACCAGCCGATAATTTTGCGTGAGAACAGATCAACAACAACGGCAAGATACAGCCAGCCTTCGTGGGTCCTGATGTAGGTTATGTCCGTTACCCAACGCTCATCAGGAGCATCCGGATTGAACTGTCGCTGGAGCCTGTTGGGTGACACGATACTGGCCTCGCCTTTACGTGCCCGCGGGCTTCGGTATCCGACCTGAGCCTTTATTCCGACACGTTTCATCAGTCTCCAGACTCTGTTTACTCCGCACTGTTGCCCGCTGTCACGCAGATCCAGATGGATTTTGCGATAACCATAGACGCATCCCGATTCCAGCCAGAACTGTTTAATCTGTCCTGTCAGTCTCAGGTCTGCCTGATGGCGTTGTGAATGCGGCTGCTGAAGCCAGGCGTAAAAACCACTGGGATGAACATCCAGCACCCGACAGAGCAGGCGAACAGGCCAGCAACAGGAGTTGTCACGGATAAAGGCGTACCTCAGTCGGACAGCTTTGCGAAGTACGCCGCGGCTTTTTTTAATATGTCCCGTTCGTCGGTAACCCGTTTCAGCTCTTTCTGGAGACGGCGGATCTCGGCCTGAGCATCTGACTGTTCTTTATTAGTGGAAGAATCCGGACCGTACTTCTTTATCCAGGCATAAAGGCTGTGGGTGGTGATATCGAGACGTGTTGCAACGCTGGAAACAGAATAACCGCGATCAACAACCTGTTTGACTGCTTCAGTTTTAAACTCTTCGGGATAACGCTTACCGCTCATGGGCACCTCTCTTTAAGCCATCTTAAATGACTCTGAGGTGTCTGTTAAACCCGTGGCGATTCAGAGCTAGTTCAGTATCAGGGCGCTTAGTAGTTAGCTCAGTCAATACTTTCTCCACGACTGTTAAGGAAAATTTTAAGGCCGGAGATTATCATGAAATTGGTTGTTGGCGAACCGGCGAAATGAGGTCAAGTTTCGAGTTTCGAAGTAGGTAGGGATGAGGTGTATGAAGCCAAACCGGCGCGTCTTCATCATTACCTGGTATGTCTAACCCAAAATCTATTTTTGGTTGTTTGACGTGGCCATGATGTAGGAGTTATTCAGTTGCCTGAGCTGTAGATCTGCCCGGTTGAGCAGGTCTCGGGACAGCGGTTGATCCTGCGGGGAATTTTGCAGTTGCCGGATTAATTCTTCAACTGGCACGCTTTCGTTTAAGGACTTTGATATAGAGAACACAGCAGTTTTAAGCTCACTAACGGTCAGGTATTTGCCCTTCTTCTCGTCGAGTTGATTAAGTCTGTCCTGAAGCGTCTGAAGCTCAGATACTCCCCTATACCAACCTGAAATGGTGGCATTGGGCAAACTATTGGCTTGCAGCTTTGACCGCCAGTCAGCCGACACCTCCTCTGCAAATTTGGTGTTAGGGTAAAGATGGCGCGTTTGTTCTACCAACTGATTACCGTATTGCAATGGCCAATACGGTGGAAGAATGCTCAGTTCGTTCAGACGGGAAGTTAATTTTTTTGCATAGGTATCACTGGATTCAAGCCACGTCGGGGCGTCCTGGCGTAGCTTATCTACAGCCGGAAGAGGCATGCTGGACGGTAAAGCTGCGAGAGAGTTGTTCAACGCATCTTCTCCGGGGTGGCTGAATACTATTGGAGTAAAAATAAAGGCGAGTATGCCCAGTACGGCAGCTGTTAAAATACCGCCGAAGTAAGCCACTAATGGAGTGATCCTGGTGGATGATTTTCTGATTACTTCAACTTCAACTGCTGGTTCAGAATTCACCACATATACCCAGCGCTGCCTATTCTGCCTTTCAGCCCTGATCTTGACCCGCCATTTCCGGACAGCTTTTGTATCTTAAGTTAACGATGCCCGCTGCCGCCGGTATTCTCTCGGAGAGTGATATCCCAGCGCACTATGCGGGTGATTTTCATTGTAATGCGTGAACGCCGCTGCAAGGTTTCGCAGGGCTGTTCTCACATCCGGTTTCGGCATGAACGCGATATAGTCTTCCTTCATCGTCTTCACGAACCGTTCGGCCATGCCATTGCTCTGCGGGCTGCTCACCGCTGTTGTACATGGCTCCAGATTCAGCTCTTTGGCGAACCTCCGCGTTTCATGCGCGGTATATGCTGAACCGTTGTCCGTCAGCCACTGCACCGCTGTGTCGGGCAGCCTGTCGCCGAAGCGCTTTTCCACCGACCTCAGCATCACATCCTGCACGGTCGAACTGTCATAGCCTCCCGTGCTTGCTGCCCAGTCTATGGCCTCACGGTCGCAGCAGTCCAGCGCGAACGTTACCCGCAGTTTTTCGCCGTTGTCGCAGCCGAACTCGAAGCCATCTGAACACCAGCGCATATCGCTTTCTGCCACCGCTATCTTGCCCTTATGTTCACGCTTCGGTCGCTCTGGTTTGTGATGCAACAACAACAGGTTATGCTCGCTCATTATCCTGTAAAGCCGTTTGGCATTCACAGGTGGCTGTCCCTCTGTGCGACGTTGCTTGCGCAGGATGCCCCACACGCGTCGATAACCATAACTCGGCATATCGCTGATAATGTTGAGGATAGCCGACAGTATTTCTGCGTCTGCTTCTTCATTACGCCGGTTACAGCGCCTGTCCTGCCAGTCGGCAGAACGGTTAATCCGCAGTGACAGTTGCGCACGCGACACGCCCATGGTCCGGCTGACCATGGCTATTCCCCGTCCTTTGGCAACAAGGGCGCGTGCGCTATCCATTTTCGCGACTGACCGTACTCCACGGCTTCTTTCAGGATCTCAACTTCCATCGTCTTCTTGCCCAGAAGGCGCTGAAGCTCCCGGACCTGCTTCAGAGCAGCAGTAAGCTCAGAAGCAGGAACGACTTCCTCTCCAGCCGCAACGGCGGTGAGGCTGCCTTCCTGATATTGCTTCTTCCACTTAAACAGCAGGCTGGGCTGGATACCATGCAGGCGGGCGACATGGGAGACATTCATACCCGGCTCCATCGTCTGCTGGATAATGGCGATCTTCTCCTGAGGAGTTTTACGTTTACGGACTTCTTGCCCTAACAGGATCCCGGTCATCTCAAAATTGGTGTTAGTGTTAGACATATATTCAAGCCTATCTCTTATCTGGAGATACAGCTACTGTCTGGTGTTTCAGGGGGCTACATCATCTGCCTTTCAGCCCTAACAGGTAGTGCTACATCTGTTAGATTGCTCTCTGTCTGGCTTGAGGGGACATCGCTATTCTCCAGCCTGATAGTTGTGTTTTGCAGCATCTGACGAAGCGGCTCAAATCCGCTTGCATTGTGGAGTTCGAGCCGTTGCAAGGCTTCACCTGTTGAGCTCAAAAGCCTTATGCCCTGGTTCAGGCCTGGTAAATCCTCCTTCTGAAGGGAAAAAGTCCGGTACAGCTGCTGAAGACGTTTACTCAGGCTGCTAAGTATTTCTATTCTGGCATGTGCAGAAGCGGGCCACATTGCTGACCATTGGTAGCGTATCAGGGCATCCAGAATCGCCATACCTTCATTGAAACCCTGTATACCCGCCTGTTGTGCCCTTGCCAGGGTATACCACGCAGCTGTCTGAAGCTCGACACCATTGGTATCGAAAAGGTTTAATGCCAGTTTTTCAACATTCCCCCAATTCACATCCGGACGGGCAGGATGGGAGAGTTTGGCAAGCTCATCACGTAGCGCTGAATAATCAGGCATTGTGCGAGGATCGTTTCCGGTCTTGAGGTGGCGTTCGGTAGTGTTGGACATTGTGAAATCCGTATCGAATGAGGGTATGAGTTGATTAGATAAACTGATGATTTTCCAGATGCTGCTGTTGTTTCAAGTGCCTGATCATCACTTTACCCTCTGGCATAAACTCGGTCCCATACCGTACAAGGGCACTGTTGCAAATAGTCGGTGGTGATAAACTTATCATCCCCTTTTGCTGATGGAGCTGCACATGAACCCATTCAAAGGCCGGCATTTTCAGCGTGACATCATTCTGTGGGCCGTACGCTGGTACTGCAAATACGGCATCAGTTACCGTGAGCTGCAGGAGATGCTGGCTGAACGCGGAGTGAATGTCGATCACTCCACGATTTACCGCTGGGTTCAGCGTTATGCGCCTGAAATGGAAAAACGGCTGCGCTGGTACTGGCGTAACCCTTCCGATCTTTGCCCGTGGCACATGGATGAAACCTACGTGAAGGTCAATGGCCGCTGGGCGTATCTGTACCGGGCCGTCGACAGCCGGGGCCGCACTGTCGATTTTTATCTCTCCTCCCGTCGTAACAGCAAAGCTGCATACCGGTTTCTGGGTAAAATCCTCAACAACGTGAAGAAGTGGCAGATCCCGCGATTCATCAACACGGATAAAGCGCCCGCCTATGGTCGCGCGCTTGCTCTGCTCAAACGCGAAGGCCGGTGCCCGTCTGACGTTGAACACCGACAGATTAAGTACCGGAACAACGTGATTGAATGCGATCATGGCAAACTGAAACGGATAATCGGCGCCACGCTGGGATTTAAATCCATGAAGACGGCTTACGCCACCATCAAAGGTATTGAGGTGATGCGTGCACTACGCAAAGGCCAGGCCTCAGCATTTTATTATGGTGATCCCCTGGGCGAAATGCGCCTGGTAAGCAGAGTTTTTGAAATGTAAGGCCTTTGAATAAGACAAAAGGCTGCCTCATCGCTAACTTTGCAACAGTGCCAAACAGAATTACCTCCGGGCAGAAACGCTGGTCAGCGCCAATGCCCGCCTGGTTGATTTTCAGTCCACACTGGAGCTTGCTGGCCGCTGGGGTGGTGGCGAAGTGGCTTCAGCTGATGGCATGCGCTTTGTCACGCCGGTGAAAACCGTCAATTCAGGACCTAACAGAAAATATTTTGGTTCCGGACGTGGCATCACCTGGTACAACTTCGTCTCTGATCAGTACTCTGGATTCCACGGCATCGTTGTCCCCGGCACATTACGAGATTCCATTTTTGTGCTGGAAGGCCTTCTGGAGCAGCAGACAGGGCTGAATCCGGTTGAGATCATGACAGACACAGCCGGTACCAGCGACATTATTTTTGGCCTCTTCTGGCTGCTGGGATACCAGTTTTCCCCCCGGCTTGCCGATGCCGGTGAAGCGGTATTCTGGCGAGTGGATAAATCGGCAAATTACGGTGCACTGGACGAACTGGCACGTGGTTGTGCCGATCTGTCGAAAGCCGAGGATCAGTGGGATGAGATGATGCGAACCGCCGGTTCGCTGAAACTGGGCACCATTCATGCTTCAGAACTCATTCGCTCTTTGCTGAAAAGCTCGCGCCCATCAGGGCTGGCACAGGCGATCATGGAAGTGGGGCGCGTCAACAAGACGCTGTACCTTCTTAATTATATTGATGATGAGGATTATCGTCGGCGGATCCTGACGCAGCTAAACCGGGGGGAAGGCCGCCATGCTGTGGCGAGGGCGATCTGCTACGGGCAGCGCGGTGAGATCAGAAAGCGCTATCGTGAAGGTCAGGAAGATCAGCTGGGGGCACTGGGCCTGGTCACTAACGCAGTGGTACTGTGGAACACACTTTATATGCAGGAAGCCCTGAGCTGGATACGCAGTAATGGAGAAGAAATCGGGGTTGAAGATATCGCCCGGTTGTCCCCACTGATGCACGGGCATATCAATATGCTGGGGCATTATACGTTTACGCTACCGGAGGATATTTTGAAGGGGGAACTGAGAGAACTAAATTTCAATTTAAACAATGAATTAACTTCTTAGCGTACGTTTTCGTTCCATTGGCTCTCAAACCCCATTTAGTGATAGCGATCGATCACGCCAACCAGATAGTGGTCGGTTTGCTGCATGTTGATGCCCGCTTTTTTAGCGCTGCGGACTTCATCCAGAATGATTTGCAACAGCGTCCCGTCCACGATTTCCTCTTTTCTGTATCGCTTCAGGAAGTTAATCGCTGACTTATCGTTTGCTGCCTGGGCGTCTTCCGTCAAAGAGGTCAGCGCATTAATGCGCTTCTGGTAATCGCTTACCGTCTGCTCAAACAGATCTTCCAGCGTGGAAAATTCACCGCACCGGGCGTGTTGCTCCTGTAACACCGGCGTGGCGCCGCTCTGTTTGATGTATTCGTACATGCGCATCATTTGCGTCACCGTATTTTGCGCCTGATGACGCAAAAATAGTGCGGTGCCATTAAGGCTATTCTCGCTGCACCTCTGGCTGAGCTGAAGATACAAATTTGAGGTATAAAACTCCTGATTCATTTGCGCATTCAGTTTTTGAACTATTCCGCTAGCGATCATAGGACTTCCTTATTTCTTGTCATCTCAGAAAACGGTCACTCTTCGAAAAAACAACCAGAATAAAAGCGATTCTTTCGCTTTTTTTATTGCGCCTGGTTACGCAGTCATATTCATTTTAAGTCGGGATGCTCCTTATTTAAATATCCAACCCTACTATCGCATTTCTATCTGGCATTATTCTGTGATGGTGTTTCGATATTCACACTCCCTGTGCCAATCCTTTCTTATCGACAGTAGGAAACTTCCTCCGGCTATTCTGCTGAACACGATTAGGGGCACTGTTGCAAAGTTAGCGATGAGGCAGCCTTTTGTCTTATTCAAAGGCCTTACATTTCAAAAACTCTGCTTACCAGGCGCATTTCGCCCAGGGGATCACCATAATAAAATGCTGAGGCCTGGCCTTTGCGTAGTGCACGCATCACCTCAATACCTTTGATGGTGGCGTAAGCCGTCTTCATGGATTTAAATCCCAGCGTGGCGCCGATTATCCGTTTCAGTTTGCCATGATCGCATTCAATCACGTTGTTCCGGTACTTAATCTGTCGGTGTTCAACGTCAGACGGGCACCGGCCTTCGCGTTTGAGCAGAGCAAGCGCGCGACCATAGGCGGGCGCTTTATCCGTGTTGATGAATCGCGGGATCTGCCACTTCTTCACGTTGTTGAGGATTTTACCCAGAAACCGGTATGCAGCTTTGCTGTTACGACGGGAGGAGAGATAAAAATCGACAGTGCGGCCCCGGCTGTCGACGGCCCGGTACAGATACGCCCAGCGGCCATTGACCTTCACGTAGGTTTCATCCATGTGCCACGGGCAAAGATCGGAAGGGTTACGCCAGTACCAGCGCAGCCGTTTTTCCATTTCAGGCGCATAACGCTGAACCCAGCGGTAAATCGTGGAGTGATCGACATTCACTCCGCGTTCAGCCAGCATCTCCTGCAGCTCACGGTAACTGATGCCGTATTTGCAGTACCAGCGTACGGCCCACAGAATGATGTCACGCTGAAAATGCCGGCCTTTGAATGGGTTCATGTGCAGCTCCATCAGCAAAAGGGGATGATAAGTTTATCACCACCGACTATTTGCAACAGTGCCCACTCCGGTCACTAACACTTTGTTTTGTAATATAAAGTAAGACTTTTTACGTTACTCCTGTCCTTTAAATCTGATATCTCATTTTCCTGCTCTATCACTTTTTCGCTCCCAGGATTCAGCCAGAACTCCCTGTTTTCTAACCATGACATCCGTGTAATGTCAATCTAACCAATTGAAATTTAATACAAATAGAAAAATCGTACAGTACGTTATTTCACTAGGTGTCAGTTTGGCCCCAACTGTTACCTTTTTCACACGGTTCTTCCCCGTCCACACTCTCGTTACAACCCTTTGTTTTATCGTCACTTCCCCCCCAGGTATCCTGCCACAAGTCGATAAAAGGACTGTCATCACTTTCAGTGTATTTTTTTGTATGCCGAGCGTTACGGTGGCCAAGAAAGTCCTGAATCAGACAGGTACCCGCGCCCCGCTCTGCCAGTCCGAAACCACAAGCGTGCCTGAGCATCTTCGGATTTATTTCTATGGTCATGCCGGCCTTTTCGCCGGCCTCACGCACAATGCGATAGGCCTGCTGGCGGGACAATCCGTTGCCGCGCCGGGATAAAAATACCCGGTCAGTGTCCAGGGCGCCCTTCCAGGGGTCAGTTTGGAGATCGGAAATTTTTGTACGTTAAGCGCATTATTTAACCAATCTTGGTTCGTAAGGGGTTGATTTTGCGTCAGTGGCTATCGCTTTTAAGTTGTCGCTCTTGCAGTATCGCATTTAGGTTATCCGATTAAGGTCAAACCTCTGAAAATGCCGTATAGCGCGGGAGTACACCCTATTGCTATAGGTAAGTCTGTTCAAAAAACAGGCTTACCGAATGGAAGGGACTTCCCCTGGATATGCGCCTGATTAACTCTTGTGCAATCATGGGGTAAACATAGCCCCGGAGGGATTCGTTATGACCATCACGACTGTCGGTATCGATCTTGCTAAAAATGTGTTCGCTGTTCACTGCGTTGACCAACACGGTAAAACTGTTCTGGTTAAACCCAAAGTATCGCGTGCTGCCCTTCCTGAGCTGATTGCCAGTTTACCTCCCTGTGTTATCGGGATGGAGGCATGCTCCGGGGCTCACTACTGGGCAAGGTTGTTTCGGCAATATGGTCATGAACCACGGCTGATGGCTGCTAAATTTGTATCTCCTTACCGCATGGCCGGTAAATCAGGCAAAAATGATGCAGCTGATGCTCAGGCTATCTGTGAAGCAGTTCGTCGCCCGCATATGCGGTTTGTACCAGTGAAGGATGAGAGCCAGCAGGCGATGCAATGCCTACACCGTATCAGACAGGGTTTTATCGAAGAGAAAACAGCAACATATAACCGATTGAGAGGTTTGATATCGGAATTCGGTGTCATCGCCCCACAAAGTACAGATGCCCTGCGTCACATGGTTTCTGAGCAGAAGAGTTCTTTGCCACTTCAGGTTCAACAATGTGTTAATGACCTGCTGGAACACATTGATCGTATTGAAGATAATATTACTGAATATGACCGGATTTTGTCCCGCATGGCAAAAACAGATCACCGCAGCCAGCGATTGATGGAACTGAAAGGGATTGGTCCCACAACGGCCTGTGCGCTGGTCGCCAGTATCGGTAATGCACACGATTTTAAAAATGGGCGACAACTGGCAGCCTGGCTGGGACTAACGCCATCGCAGTACAGCAGTGGTGGGAAATCAAAGCTTGGCAGGATAACTAAAGCTGGCGATTCGTATCTGCGAACGCTACTGGTTCAGGGGGCTCGTTCGGTTCTGATTGGTGCCGAGAAAAGGACTGATTTATTCAGTCGTTGGGTCTGTTCACTGGTCGATCGCAGAGGATACTGGCGTGCCGTTGTAGCCATCGCCGCCAAAAACGCAAGGCTGTGCTGGGCATCATTGCATTACGGTGATGATTTCAGGCTGTACTCAGCCAGCTAAAGCACGAAACAAAATAACCATCTGACCTGCAATTCGTTGATGATAAAGGGTTAGACCCCGTGAGGCCTATCTGGCTATTGTACAGGATATACGTATCCGCTTAACGAACAAGAACCTCACGCGCGTCTTTCATCAGGGTCCGAATCGATGACGATTCATCATGGCCGTTTATAGTACCGCAGTCTCTCCCCTTTATTTTTACTGAAGAGCAGACAGAAACCATAAACACCGGCGTTGACACGCCGGGGAAGCCCTTATAGTACAATAATTCTCTATATCCAAACTGACCCCTGGTAGCTCCCTCGTGCGCTCTCCTGTTCCTGCCTTTCGGTTTACCGGTGTCATTCCGCTGTTATGGCCGCGTTTGTCTCATTCCACGCCTGACACTCAGTTCCAAATAGGCAGTTCGCTCCAAGCTGGACTGTATGCACGAACCCCCCGTTCAGTCCGACCGCTGCGCCTTATCCGGTAACTATCGTCTTGAGTCCAACCCGGAAAGACACGACTTAACGCCACTGGCAGCAGCCATTGGTAACTGATGATGTGCGAGAGATTTAGAGAGTACTTGAAGTGGCGGCCTGACTGCGGCTACACTGAAAGGACAGTTTTGGTGACTAGTCTCGCACAAGACAGTTACCTGGTTAAGCAGCCTGCAAGCTGGCTTAACCTTCGATAAAACCGCCCTGCAAGGCGGTTTTTTTCGTTTACAGAGCAAGAGATTACTCGTAGGTAGAGAGGATCTCAACAAGATCCTGAACCGCCCCGGTTTTCCGGGAGAGTTTTTAGTCCGCGAACTCAGGCTGCCATAGCTCCGTTTCCGATGGAAGCATAATACGCTCTTTCGGCTTCAGCCGGGGGGATGTGACCGAGCCGTTCCAGTAGTCGGCCGCTGTTGTACCAGTCCACCCACGTCAGCGTCGCCAACTCAACCTCTGCTCGGCTTTTCCAGCTCTGTCTGTGTATCACCTCCGCTTTGTACAGGCCGTTGATGCTTTCCGCCATCGCATTGTCGTAGGAGTCGCCTGAGCTGCCCGTCGAGGCCAGTAAGCCCGCGTCCTGCAGACGTTGCATGTACGCCAGCGACACGTACTGCGAGCCCTTATCCGAGTGATGGATGGTGCCGGAAGGGCGACGGGCCCACAGCGCCTGCTCCAGCGCATCCAGCACGAACGTGGTTTCCATCGATGACGACACTCGCCAACCCACGATGCCGCCGGCAAACACATCGATGATGAACGCTACATACGCGAACCCCTGCCAAGTACTCACGTACGTGAAGTCTGCTACCCACAGCTGATTGGGACGCTCTGCCACGAACTGACGGTTTACCCGGCCGCCTGCCGCAGCTTCTTTCCTGCTGACCATGGTTCGTACTTTTTTCCCGCCGCACGCCGGTAAGCCCCATGCTTTTCATCAGTCGCGCGATGGTGCATCTGACCACGCTGAAGCTTTCCCGTTGCAGCTGGTGCCAGACCTTACGAACTCCATAGACACTGTAGTTTTCGTCGTACACGCGCTGTACCTCCAGCTTCAGCTGGTCATCACGCCGGTCACGCTGACTGCGTTTTTCCGGATGCTGACGTTGGTTCTGGTACCGGTAGTATGTCGACGGGGCGATATCCAGCTCATGGCATACCGGTCCGACTCCGTGACTTACGCGGAGGGTATCGAGCAGCGGCATCATGTTCACATGTGCATCAGCATTCCACCAAAGTATTCGGTATCGACAATCGTCGGCTATCTGAAGGGGAAAAGTGCGATAGCGATAGCCCGGCAGTTCGGCAGAGGAAAAAACTTCACTGGTGAAGTTTTCTGGGCACGAGGATATTTTGTTTCAACTGTAGGCCTGGATGAAGCCACGGTCAGGGCTTACATACGCAAGCAAGAGCGAGAAGACGAACGTTACGACCAGATGAATCTGAACGTATAACAGGCGCCTTGGGCGGCTCATGGTTTGTCGGCGCCTTTGAGGCGCTCACCCTAAAGCCTCCGGCTCTGCCGGAGGATACTTACTTCTGCCAAACTAGACGATACATAGCAAGTAAAAATAATATAATTGCTAGCAAAGATATTTTTATTATTACGGGTGCCAACTCATAGATACCTGCCCCCTGAGAGTTCAGCATAGTAAACCCACTTATCATTGTACTTGATGGGAAAATCACCATCGTTTTCACAACCCATTCAGGCATATTAAATGTAGGAAACGAGGCTCCTGACGCATAAAAAATAACCATCGAGGTAGCCGATAGGATCTGCATTGGACGGTTGATGTTATCCAGAAAACTACCAATCAACATCCCCATTGAACTTACTGCCGCAGAAAAAAGAACAATCAACAAAACCTGTAAAAACATACTTCCTTCATTGGGATACCCTTGCAAATAATAAACCCAACCAAACACAAAAACCGCTCCAAAAAAACCAACCATAAACAACCCAAAAAACGTCCCGATAAACTGAGATGAATTAATTTTTGTTAAACCGATACTATTACGCAATGCAATAAGCATAGAACTGGTAAAGATAAGTGTTTGCTGAAGTATTATAATAAAAACCAGCGGCATAATAAAAGATTCGTATCCCAATGTTGGATTATATAGAGGAAGAGGAATGATGTTATTAGTAGCTTTAGATGTTAATCTATTAACATCCGTCGTAGCGTTTATTGCATTAGTCACTGCCGTTCTCAAATCGGCAGCAACAGCCATATAACCGCCTGATAGGTGCACATCGATCCCTGCGTTCTCTCCTCTGATAAGATTCTTTTTAAAATCATTATCAATAGCTATCACCGCGGAAACTTTTCTGTTTCGCAATAAAATTAATGCATCAGACAGAGAACTATCAACCTGGGTAACATCAATTTCACGTGTGGTTTGCAGATTATCGATCAGATTACGTGACAATGATGATTGATCAAAATCAACTACCGCAACGGGAAGTTTGAGGTTAATTTGTGCCTTGTAGGCGCTTGGATAAAAAACACTATAAAGAATCAATGACATAACTGCCGTTGAAAATATAGGTTGACATTTTCTTATTGATTTAACAGTACTAATAAAACTCTGTAAAACACCATCGAGTTTTACATTCTCCTGAAAGACTACCGGCTGTTGACTATAATTACGTCTTGCAAGAATAATAAAAGAAATAGTTAAAGGAATGATAATATAGAGTGACAAGATACCAAATTGGGAAAAACTCGTTGTGATATAACTGCCAAGATTGACCTGCTCTAACTGTATTCGGTAATAGTGGGTGAATGGCTGAAAATTACTCCAGAATTTAGCCCAACCATTGGCATTCAAAATAGAAAGCGTACCATCTGAGTAGGTTAACGCAGCACTAGCATATACCGTTGAGATACTTAAAGCTGTAAGTACATTTCGCGTTATTGAAATAAACATAATGGCGATAGATGCAGTAAGAAGACACAACATAAACATCGCCAGAATTAACAACCATGAATTACCTAAAATTGGCCAACCCCGCCCCACTACTTGCCAGACATTGAATATTAATCCCCAAAGAAAAATGATGGTTATATATGGTAGGCAACGGGAAGCAATCTGAACTGATAAATATATTGTTTTTTTCTTAATCCAATCGTCACAGAGATTACCTTCTTCAAAAAAACGTCCGATAGCGCAAATTACAGCGCTGCTTAGAACTATACTCAGCAACACCGGCACTGCAATTGGGGTCAAGAATCTTTCATAGCTATTTTGTGGATTGCTGATACTGATTACTTGTATATTTGGCATTGAGTTGCCCGTACCTTTATGCTCAACACCCAGTGACTTCCTGTTATTTATTGAGTTAAAGGCATCATTCACCGCTGCCTGCAAACCGATAAACGCAGCATTACCAGTTGTTCTTAACTGCCCGTTATAACGAATTACGACCTTATTATCATCCTGACGGATAGTTGATCCAGATGCACCTCGGGGGATCTCTATAAAAGCATAAATTTTCATACTCTTCATCAGGCGTTGAGCCAGGGAAATATTGTCCGTTGTTTCTATTAACTCAATACTCTTCGATGCATCAATATTTTTGATTATTTCCCGACTCAATGATGAATGATCATAATCTACCAGTGCGACAGGTATTTTCTCAGGCACACCAGAACTGAAGATAGCGATGACAAAAGTTAATAAAAACACCGGCACAATAAACAGTAAGATTTTCATGTAGCGGTCATGATAGATGAAATTAATTTCATCTATCAATGAAGCTGAAAAGTCTGATAAAGTATTATTAGTCATTATCAAAAGGCCAATCAAAAATAACAGACATCCCCGGGCGCATTCCTTCTATTTTATTCATCGGATGTAACCGTACTTCAAATGTTCTGACGTCATAACCGCTTGACTGACGAGTCGCTCTCCATGTGGCAAAATTTCCTTTGGGGTTAATAAAAAAAACACGGAATTTAACATTTTTATATTTCAATGCAGGAATCGCCCCTTCAATCACATCACCTATTTTTAATGCGTTAAAACGGTCTTCCCGTAAATTAATAGTTACCCAAAGATTATTTAAATCAATCATGCTGAATATAGGTGAGCCAGCAGAAACAAGTTCTCCCGGATTAGCAAAGCGCTTGGCAATTTCTCCATCATTTTTTGAATGAACACTCAGCTCTCTGACCAAGGAATCCGCAGACTCAAAAGCCGCCTTGGCTGAATTTACATTAGCATCAGCAATGCGAATATCCTCTGCCCTGTTACCCCGTTTGACTTGCATATATTGCTCATAGGCAGCATTAGTTTTCTGCCTAGAAATCTTATATCTCGCAATGGCATCATCACGTTCTTGGGCAGAAACAGCCTTACTACCATCATAGAGTTTTACTACTCGATCCGTGGATAACTTTATGTTTTTTTCATCTGCTTGAGCACTTATCCAGTTAGCTTTTAATGACTCAATATACTCTGTACGCTCTCCGTTATATGCCTTTTCCTGACTAGCTACAGCCGCAGCTAATGCTTCCTTTGCTTGCAGGGAATTCTCAGTAATTTGCCTGTCATACAAACTGACTAAAGCCTGCCCGTTACGGATGCTGTCTCCTTCTCTGACATGCAAGCTATCAACTCTTGCTGTAACCTTACTGGTTATATTAATTTCATCTGTATCAACAATGCCTTCTAATATCTCCGGCCCTGAGGAGTGAGATAAAATAAACCCGGCAGATAACACCATTATTATAACAATAAGTATGGCTATCTTAATTTTTTATTTTTTATCGTCATGCTATTTTCATCCTCAAGCTCCGTCTATCTCCTTTAGCTTTCTACCATTTTAACAACATTTACAGTTATTTCATCTTATTCTTTCAATGAAATGGTAATGGTGCCAACTTACTGATTTAGTGTATGATGGTGTTTTTGAGGTGCTCCAGTGGCTTCTGTTTCTATCAGCTGTCCCTCCTGTTCAGCTACTGAAGGCGTGGTGCGTAACGGTAAAAGTACTGCCGGACATCAGCGCTATCTCTGCTCTCACTGCCGTAAAACATGGCAGCTACAGTTCACTTACACCGCTTCTCAACCCGGTACGCATCAGAAAATCATTGATATGGCCATGAATGGCGTCGGATGTCGCGCCAGTGCACGCATTATGGGCGTTGGCCTCAACACGATTTTACGTCACTTAAAAAACTCAGACCGCAGTCGGTAACCTCACGCATACAACCGGGCAGTGACGTCATTGTTTGCGCGGAAATGGACGAACAGTGGGGTTATGTCGGCGCTAAATCACGCCAGCGCTGGTTGTTTTACGCGTATGACAGGATACGGAGGACGGTTGTGGCGCACGTATTCGGTGAACGCACGTTGTCCACGCTGGAGCGTCTTCTGGGCCTGCTGTCGGCCTTTGAGGTCGTGGTATGGATGACGGATGGCTGGCCGCTTTATGAATCACGCCTGAAGGGAGAACTGCACGTTATCAGCAAGCGATATACGCAGCGCATTGAGCGGCATAACCTGAATCTGAGGCAACATCTGGCAAGGCTGGGCAGGAAGTCACTGTCGTTCTCAAAATCGGTGGAGCTGCATGACAAAGTCATCGGGCATTATCTGAACATAAAACACTATCAGTAAGTTGGAGTCATTACCGAATTATCTAAAGGAAGATCGTATTTACCATGTCTCATTCTAACTGTTTAATAAATTACAAAAATTAAAATTTCCATTTAATATCATCGCGTTAAGCAAGAGAATTAAACCTCTCATTTAATTTATGATTCTTATTTAATTCATGAGTTGGTGTAAAAATAGGTTGCCGCACTATAGAAAGACACATATTTAAACCCAGCAGGAAATCATATTTGAAAGTAATGTGTTTAAGGGGCTGCGTAACAAGAACAGCAAGTAAACACATAGTAATAACAGTTACCATTCCCATTTCGCAAGTGGCCATATCAGAGGTGAACTAATGCCTGCTGCAATTTTAAGAATTAAGGTTATCCTAATAATTCTTTTGTATGATTAAGATCATCGATAAATTTACTAAGGACTCATTAATGAAATTGCGACTCTGGAATCTATTACCCCATGATTACGCTCCTTTTTTTCGTATTCTTCACATCATTGTGGCATTTCTAATATTATCACAAATTATTAACTCTAATCTGACAGAGACCGAAGCAATTGGTGAACATAGTCTTGAAGGAGTTATAACCTGGATGCACATTATTTCAGGGTTAGGACTGATTATTTGTGGTTTTATTATGTTAAGTTGGATGCTTACTCAAAGAGGTTTTACTTATTATTTTTCATGGGTAGGGCTTGACTTTAGTGGTATTAAGCAAGATATAAAAACGTTGACTAGTTTCCGACTGCCCGATGCACATTCGGGAGGTATTGCCAGTACAATCCAAGGATTTGGAGTTCTAGCATTGCTAATTGTAGCACTTTCAGGTGGCCTATGGTTCTTGTTGAATACCATGCAGTCAAATCTGGCTGAAACAGTAATCCACTGGCATAAGTTCTTTACTACTTTCATTGAGGTCTATTTTTATGCACATGGTGCAATGGGAGTTTTGCATATTTTAATTGAAAAATATAAAAGCCGCTCAGTTAACCTAAGTGACTAATCTGTTGTGAGATAATATTACTTCAAGTTGAAGAAAACCCTAAAAATAAAATTTAGTTTACTAGAAGATGAAACAGCACTTGCAGAGACTTTTTAATTAAATTTAATAAAAACGAAAAAATATTCATGGCGAAATGATTGTTTAATTATCTATCATGGATAGAAATGTGAGTTAGTCGTCCTATTTTAGGAAGTTAATAATGACTAAAACAAAAGGGTTACCTCGTCCGCTGACGCACTACGCTTGGCTTTCCATTGCCACGGCTATTGCCACTATCGGACTCAAAGGTGTGGCGTGGAAAATGACCGGTTCGGTCGGTCTGCTATCTGATGCCATCGAATCCGTAGTTAACCTCGCAGGAGCCCTAATGGCGCTCTGGATGCTGACCTTGGCTGCGCTTCCGGCCGATGAGAACCATGCATATGGGCACGGCAAAGCCGAATATTTCTCGAGTGCTTTCGAAGGATTTCTGATCCTATTGGCGGCAGCCAGTATCGCCTATACCGCAGTTGAGCGGATGTTAACTCCACAGCCGCTTGAGGAGATTGGTCTCGGATTACTGGTTTCAACAGTCGCATCAATCCTTAATTTTGTGACGGCTCGCATTTTGTTAAGGGCTGGCAGGCAGCACAACTCTATCACTCTTGAGGCAGATGCTCATCACCTGCTGACCGATGTCTGGACGTCGGTCGGTGTCATTTTTGGTGTCGGACTGGTTTATCTGACCGGCTGGTTTTGGGTCGATCCGATCGTTGCATTGCTGGTCGCAGCCAACATCGTTTGGACTGGTTATCAGCTTATGAGTCGTTCAGCTGCAGGTCTGATGGACGTATCGCTACCCACGGAAGAACTCAAAAAAATCGAGTCACTGCTGGCAGGATATCGTGAACAGGGGCTTGATTTCCATGCACTACGTACACGCCAGGCTGGCGGGCGGGCGTTTATGACAATGCACATCCTAGTTCCTGGGCGATGGACTGTTCAATATGGGCACGACTGGGCCGAGCGTATAGAGAATGATATCCGCACCGCACTGCCTTTTATCCATATCACCACTCATGTGGAACCGTTGGAAGATCCCGCGTCAATGAACGACCAAACGCTCGACATTTCTGATCACTAAACTAACCACATGTCGCTGGTCGGGCAGGGTAACAAACCTCGCTCTACAAAAATTTCAGGTATTCTCTATAATTCTGAGGGGCACTGTTGCAAAGTTAGCGATGAGGCAGCCTTTTGTCTTATTCAAAGGCCTTACATTTCAAAAACTCTGCTTACCAGGCGCATTTCGCCCAGGGGATCACCATAATAAAATGCTGAGGCCTGGCCTTTGCGTAGTGCACGCATCACCTCAATACCTTTGATGGTGGCGTAAGCCGTCTTCATGGATTTAAATCCCAGCGTGGCGTTGATTATCCGTTTCAGTTTGCCATGATCGCATTCAATCACGTTGTTCCGGTACTTAATCTGTCGGTGTTCAACGTCAGACGGGCACCGGCCTTCGCGTTTGAGCAGAGCAAGCGCGCGACCATAGGCGGGCGCTTTATCCGTGTTGATGAATCGTGGGATCTGCCACTTCTTCACGTTGTTGAGGATTTTACCCAGAAACCGGTATGCAGCTTTGCTGTTACGACGGGAGGAGAGATAAAAATCGACAGTGCGGCCCCGGCTGTCGACGGCCCGGTACAGATACGCCCAGCGGCCATTGACCTTCACGTAGGTTTCATCCATGTGCCACGGGCAAAGATCGGAAGGGTTACGCCAGTACCAGCGCAGCCGTTTTTCCATTTCAGGCGCATAACGCTGAACCCAGCGGTAAATCGTGGAGTGATCGACATTCACTCCGCGTTCAGCCAGCATCTCCTGCAGCTCACGGTAACTGATGCCGTATTTGCAGTACCAGCGTACGGCCCACAGAATGATGTCACGCTGAAAATGCCGGCCTTTGAATGGGTTCATGTGCAGCTCCATCAGCAAAAGGGGATGATAAGTTTATCACCACCGACTATTTGCAACAGTGCCCGTAGGTCGAGTCGCGCACGCCGACGTTCACGACCTTGGTGTGGAACGGCGCGTACTGGTCGGAGATATGGGTGTAGAACGTCCGCCCTGGGCTGCTGCCGTATTTCGGATTGATGTGGCCGGTGCTCTCGGCCTTGCTGCCGGTGCGGAAGTTCTGGCCGTCCGACGATGACGTGGTGCCGTCGCCCCAATGCTCGGCGAAGGGATGTCGGAACTGCGCGTTGACCAGCTCGGCCAGTGCCGCCCCGTAGGTTTCGTCGCGGATGTGCCAGGCTTGCAGCCAGGCCAGCTTGGCGTAGGTCGTGCCGGGGCACGATTCCGCCATCTTGGTCAGGCCCAGGTTGATCGCGTCGGCGAGGATCGTGGTCAGCAACAGGTTTTTGTCCTTGGCCAGGTCGCCTGACTTCAGGTGGGCGAAGTGCCGGGTGAAGCCCGTCCATTCGTCTACCTCCAGCAGCAATTCGGTGATCTTGACGTGCGGTAGGATCATCGCCGTCTGGTCGATCAGGGCCTGTGCGGTATCGGGCACCGCCGCATCGAGCGGCGTGATCTTCAGGCCCGACTCCGTGATGATGGCGTCCGGCAGCTCGTTGGCCAGCGCCATGCGGTTGACGGTGGCGAGCTGCGTTTCCAGCAGCGTCAGCCGGTCATGCAGGTACTGGTCGCAATCGGTGGCCACGGCCAGCGGCAATTCGCTGGCCTGCTTGAGGCTGGCGAATTTCGCGGGCGGCACCAGGTAGTCCTCGAAGTCCTTGAACTGGCGCGAGCCTTGCACCCAGATGTCGCCGGAGCGCAGCGCGTTCTTCAGCTCCGACAGCGCGCACAGTTCGTAGTAGCGCCGGTCGATGCCGGTGTCGGTCATCACCAGCTTCTGCCAGCGCGGCTTGATGAACTCGGTCGGCGCGTCGGTGGGCACCTTGCGGGCGTTGTCGCTGTTCATGCTGCGCAGCACCTCGATGGCGTCGAGTACGTCCTTGGCGGCGGGCGCGGCCCGCAACTTGAGCACGTCGAGAAATTCCGGCGCGTAGCGGCGCAGCGTGGCGTAGCTCTCGCCGATGCGGTGCAGGAAATCGAAGTCCTCGGGTTGCGCGAGCCGCTGCGCTTCGGTGACGCTCTCGGCGAAAGCATCCCAGGACATGACGGCCTCGATGGCGGCGAACGGATCGCGGCCCGCTTGCTTGGCCTCGATCAGCGCCTGGCCGATGCGCCCGAACAGCCGCACCTTGGCATTGATCGCCTTGCCGGATGCCTGGAACTGCTGCTGATGCTTGTTCTTGGCGGCATTGAACAGCTTGCCCAGGATGCGGTCATGCAGGTCGATGATTTCGTCGGTGACGGTGGCCATGCCCTCGATGGCGAGCGCCACCAGGGTCGCGTAACGCCGCTGCGGCTCGAACTTCGCCAGGTCGGCGGGCGTCATCTGGCCGCCCTCGCGGGCGATCTTGAGCAGATCGTCGAGGCGACGGCGATGCACGTCCGTCAGCGGCTCAGCCAAGGCGTCGTAGAGACGCCGGTTGGCGCGGGTAATCGCTTCGGCGCTCGCCCGCTCGACGGCGTTGAGGGCGGGCACAATGACCGACTGCCGCCGCAGGTGCTCGATCAAGGCTCTGGCCAGCACGATGCCCTTGTCGGTTTGCATGGCCAGCTCGGTCAGCAACTGGACAGCCTGCCGGTAGTGGCCAATCGTGAACGGCTGGAAGCCGAACACCGTTTGCAGCTCGACCAGGTGCTCGCGTCGGGTCTGCTCACGCTGCCCGTACTCGTCCCAGCTTTCGATGCCGACCTTGAGCTGGTTGGCGACCAGTCTCAGCAATGGCGGGAACGGTGGCTCATCAGCGCCAAGGATGACGCCGGGAAAGCGCAGGTAGCAGAGCTGCACCGCGAAGCCCAGCCGATTGGCCGGGCCGCGCCGCTGCCGGATGATGGAGAGGTCGCTTTCGCTGAACGTGTAGTGACGGATCAACTCATCCTTGGTGTCCGGCAACGCCAGCAGGCTTTCGCGCTCGGCGGCGGAGAGGATCGAACGGCGGGGCATGCGGTTTCCTTCTTCTTGAAAACGTAGGTTTGTGACAAGCCCGCCAAGGCAACCGGCGCGGCACGGGAATCAAGGCATTGCGATTCTCGAAAATAGTTCTTGAAATTCTATTCTTGATTGCATATCATCTCAACGAGTTTCGATAAGAAAGGATGCGCATGCGACCGTCTGGTTCGCTGGTGGGCAAGGAGGCAGCAGCCGACACGCTCATCGGCAACTGCACGACCGCACGACCAGCCTCCCGTTCAAATTCGAGTTAGAACTCATATCCAGCCTGTCTGGGGGCACTGTGAAAGAGGGATCTCCGATGACTGTTGAATCGAGAATATTTTCTGTAGCCGAGTATGTTCAGCCGTCCGAAGGCGAGCCTATTCGTTCCGTTGTGCTTGAAACCCGAGACTCAATTATCGTGGTTTGGCATGTCCATCCCGGGCAGGAAATTGCGGCTCACATTCATCCTCACGGCCAAGACACGTGGACTGTTTTGTCGGGAATGGCTGATTACTTTCAGGGCAATGGGATTGTTCGTGCCCTCAGGGAAGGTGAGATAGCCGTGGCAAGACCGGGCCAAGTGCACGGGGCGCGAAATACAGGTACCGAGCCATTTGTGTTCGTCTCGGTTGTGGCATCAGCCAATGCCGGTTTCGTATTGGCTGAGCGATAGAGCCCAATCTCTGGAGTTGGTCCAATGAGCGGTCGGGGAGATAGGTAACAGACATGCAGCGGACACGGCTGCTAAACCAGGTCGCAAACCTCCTTGCGTCGCAGCGTGCCGCAAGCGACGCGATCAATCGAATGGGGTCGGCATGAGACTGAACACCATCCAGTTCCCGACCGCGTAGCCGCCTGTCCTGCCGATCAGGTCTTGACCATCGACGCCTGGGATCAGTCCTGAATGTTCTTGGAGACCACTACGTTATGAGCCGCAGCCGCCGCAAAACACCCATCGTCGGGCACACGACCTGCGGCAGCGAGCGCGAGGACAAGAAGCTCTGGCATCAGCGCTGGCGCACCCGTGAGCGCACGGCGCTGACCAGCGCGTCGCCCGAAGCCCTGAGCGCCCATCTGCCCCTGCTGGAAAACCAGGCCAGCAGCGTCTGGTCGATGGGCAAGGATGGCCGCTCCTACTGGCCCGTCAAGCGCCAGGCCGCCACGGCGGATCGCATCGCCAATCACAAGGGACGCAACCCGCAAGAACGCGCCTCCCTGAAAAAGCGCCTGCTGCGCAAGTGGATGAGCAAATGAAGCTCTCCTTCCATCAGCACATTGCGCTGTTCTGGATGATCGGTGCTCCGGGTGTCACTTTCAGAAGGCGACAGCACGAAATATCAAAAGTCGACCGCACGGTCTTTTCTGACGTTGGAGTCGCCTCAGAAAACGGAATCTATGGTCACTCCCGTTTTTGCAACACCGATTTTGACGACAAGTTGGCTTGCTTGAATCTATCCGGCGTCTGAATGGGATTTTATTCCCGCGCCTTGATGAGTTCCGCGCCTGATGAACCTCCAGAAAATATACGGCTTCAATGAGCCTTTCCGTTTTACAGGTTCCTCAACAGGCCGGTGGGCCGTTAGTATCATCAATATCAGTATTCGCAAAACCAGATCAGTAATTCTTTAAACCGGTGTATTTCTGCCGTTATGCTACATAAGTTTGCTGTCGTGCCGTTAGGGCCCAGGCTATTCTGGCCAGCTTGTTTGCCAGAGCACAAGTGACGACAAAGTTGCTTTTCCGGCACAGTAAATCCCTGACCCAATCGGCCAATTTGCCAGACTGGTGTTCCAGTTTTTGTATGAATACCCTGGCACATTGAACCAACAAAGTTCGGATCTTTTTATTACCTCGCTTACTAATTCCCAGCAATGTCGTCCTACCTCCCGTGCTGTACTGCCGAGGTACAAGCCCTGTTGCCGCCGCAAAGTCACGGCTGCTGGCGTACTGCTTCCCGTCGCCAATCTCAGTTGAAATAGTACTCGCTGTCAGTGTTCCGACGCAGGGAATGCTCAGCAAGCGCTGTCCAACCTCATCTTCGTCCAACTTTCGTTTCAACTGGGATTCCAAATCTTTAATCTGCTCCACAAGATAGTGATAATGCTGTTGTAATTTCAGCAATAACTGGCTGAGGTAAAGAGGCAAACTATTATCCTCAAGAATGGTACTCAGTCGGCTAATAACGGCAGCTCCTCGGGGAACGCTAATGCCAAATTCCAGCAGAAAAGCATGCATTTGATTGGTTGTTTTTACCTTATCCTGAACCAGGGATTCACGGACACGATGCAGAGCCCGCATTGCCTGCTGAGATTCCGTTCTGGGCTGCACAAAACGCATAGACGGACGCGATGCAGCTTCACAAATAGCTTCGGCGTCGACAAAGTCGTTTTTATTGCTTTTAACGAACGGGCGGACAAATTGTGGTGATATCAGCTTTGGGGAATGCCCCAACTCTTCCAACTTGCGTGCCATAAAGTGAGAACCGCCACAGGCTTCCATTGCGATGGTTGTAGCGGGGCATGTCGCCAAAAATTCGATCAACTTTGGCCGGGTAAATTTTTTACGGTAAACAGCCTTCCCGCGACGATCCTGGCAATGAATATGGAAAGAGTTTTTACCCAGATCGATACCAATGAGCGCAATGTTTTCCATGATAGTTCTCCGAATGAAAGCCTGTCCTCAGCATAGTACCGGGAAGGAGGGAGTGACCATCTCATTAAATAAAGCACGCTAAGGCGTAGTTCCCTCGGGCTACACCGCGTCCGCACTGCGCGGTTCTTTCTTCCCTTGCAGTGACGCAATCAGCGGGCAGGAAACGTTCCCCTTCCGCGCATGGCAGGCGCACACCAAATCAGACAGCACGGCCTCCATGCGCGCCAGGTCAGCCATCCTCTCGCGCACGTCCTTGAGCTTGTGCTCGGCCAGGCTGCTGGCTTCCTCGCAATGGGTGCCATCCTCCAGCCGCAGCAGCTCGGCGATCTCATCCAGGCTGAAACCCAACCGCTGGGCTGATTTCACGAAGCGCACCCGCGTTACATCCGTCTCGCCATAGCGGCGAATGCTGCCGTAAGGCTTGTCCGGTTCCGGGAGCAAGCCCTTGCGCTGATAGAACCGGATGGTCTCCACATTGACCCCGGCCGTCCTGGCGAAAACGCCAATGGTCAGGTTCTCCAAATTGTTTTCCATATCGCTTGACTCCGTACATAACTACGGAAGTAAGCTTAAGCTATCCAATTCAGATTCGAAAGGACAAACGTATGTCTGAACCTCAAAACGGGCGCGGCGCGCTCTTCACTGGCGGGCTGGCCGCCATCCTCGCCTCGGCTTGCTGCCTCGGGCCGCTGGTTCTGATCGCCTTGGGGTTCAGCGGCGCTTGGATCGGCAACTTGACGGTGTTGGAACCCTATCGCCCCATCTTTATCGGCGTGGCGCTGGTGGCGTTGTTCTTCGCCTGGCGGCGCATCTACCGGCCGTCAGCCGCCTGCAAACCGGGTGAGGTTTGCGCGATTCCCCAAGTGCGAGCTACTTACAAGCTCATTTTCTGGGGCGTGGCCGTGCTGGTTTTGGTCGCGCTCGGATTTCCCTACGTCGTGCCATTTTTCTATTGATCACAGGAGTTCACCATGAAAAAGCTGCTTTCCGCCCTTGCCCTCGCTGCCGTTGTTGCCCCCGTGTGGGCCGCCACCCAGACCGTTACGTTGTCCGTACCGGGCATGACCTGCTCGGCCTGTCCGATCACTGTCAAGAAGGCGATTTCCAAGGTCGATGGCGTCAGTAAAGTTGACGTGACCTTCGAGACGCGCGAAGCGGTGGTCACCTTCGATGATGCCAAGACCAGCGTGCAGAAACTGACCAAGGCTACCGAGGATGCGGGCTACCCATCATCAGTCAAGAACTGATCATGAAAGACCCGAAGACACTGCTGCGGGTCAGCATCATTGGCACAACCCTCGTGGCGCTGTGTTGCTTCACCCCTGTTCTGGTCATTTTGCTCGGTGTGGTCGGCTTGTCCGCGCTGACCGGCTATCTGGACTATGTGCTGCTGCCTGCGCTGGCGATTTTCATCGGCTTGACCATCTACGCCATCCAACGAAAACGCCAAGCCGATGCCTGCTGCACCCCGAAATTCAATGGAGTAAAAAAATGACCGAAATCACCGTGAATGGCATGACCTGCACATCCTGCGCCACCCATGTCAAAGATGCTTTGGAAAAGATTCCCGGCGTGAATGCCGCTGTGGTGTCCTATCCAGAAAGCCGCGCGCAAGTCATGGCAGACACCGCCGTGAGCCACAACCAACTGCTGGCCGCCATCGCCGCATTGGGTTATCAAGGCTCGATCCGGGTTGGTGATTTCAAAGATGAACCAAAAATCCGTGATGCACTTGAGGGCGCCGGTTTGCATATCGCCATCATTGGCAGCGGCGGGGCCGCGATGGCGGCGGCGCTGAAGGCCGTCGAGCAAGGCGCGACGGTCACGCTGATCGAACGCGGCACCATCGGCGGCACCTGCGTCAATATCGGCTGTGTGCCGTCCAAGATCATGATCCGCGCTGCCCATATTGCCCATCTGCGCCGGGAAAGTCCGTTCGACGGCGGTATTGCGGCAACTGTGCCTGCGATTGACCGCAGCAAACTGCTGGCCCAGCAGCAGGCCCGTGTCGATGAACTGCGGCACGCCAAATACGAAGGCATCCTGGACGGCAATCCAGCCATCACCGTTTTGCACGGTGAAGCGCGTTTCAAGGACGACCAGAGCCTGGTCGTCCGTTTGAACGAGGGTGGCGAGCGCGAGGTAACGTTCGACCGCTGCCTGGTCGCCACCGGTGCCAGTCCGGCCGTGCCGCCGATTCCGGGCCTGAAAGAGTCACCCTACTGGACTTCCACCGAAGCGCTTGTCAGCGACACCATTCCCGCACGCCTGGCCGTGATCGGTTCGTCGGTGGTGGCGTTGGAACTGGCGCAAGCCTTTGCCCGGCTCGGCAGCCAGGTCACGATCCTGGCACGCAGCACCTTGTTCTTCCGGGAAGACCCGGCCATCGGCGAGGCCGTGACAGCCGCTTTCCGCGCCGAGGGCATCGAGGTGCTGGAGCACACGCAAGCCAGCCAGGTCGCCCATGTGAACGGCGAATTCGTGCTGACCACCGGACACGGTGAATTACGCGCTGACAAGTTGCTGGTTGCCACCGGTCGGGCACCGAATACGCGCAGCCTCGCGCTGGACGCGGCGGGGGTCACTGTCAATGCGCAAGGGGCCATCGTTATCGACCAAGGCATGCGCACGAGCAACCCGAACATCTACGCGGCCGGCGACTGCACCGACCAGCCGCAGTTCGTCTACGTGGCAGCGGCCGCCGGCACCCGTGCCGCGATCAACATGACCGGCGGCGACGCAGCCCTCAATCTGACCGCGATGCCGGCAGTGGTGTTCACCGACCCGCAAGTCGCCACCGTGGGCTACAGCGAGGCGGAAGCGCACCACGATGGCATCGAGACCGACAGTCGCACGCTGACACTCGACAACGTTCCGCGAGCGCTTGCCAACTTCGACACACGCGGCTTCATCAAGCTGGTCATCGAGGAAGGTAGCGGACGGCTCATCGGCGTGCAGGCGGTGGCCCCGGAAGCGGGCGAACTGATCCAGACGGCGGTGCTCGCCATCCGCAACCGCATGACGGTGCAGGAACTGGCCGACCAGTTGTTCCCCTACCTGACAATGGTCGAGGGGTTGAAGCTTGCGGCGCAGACCTTCAACAAGGACGTGAAGCAGCTTTCCTGCTGCGCTGGATAAAAAAAGGAGGTTTTCAATGAGCGCCTACACCGTGTCCCGGCTGGCCCTTGATGCCGGGGTGAGCGTGCATATCGTGCGCGACTACCTGCTGCGCGGATTGCTGCGTCCGGTGGCGTGCACCCCGGGCGGCTATGGCCTGTTCGATGATGCCGCCTTGCAACGGCTGTGCTTCGTGCGGGCGGCCTTCGAGGCGGGCATCGGCCTGGACGCGCTGGCGCGGCTGTGCCGGGCGCTGGATGCTGCGGACGGCGATGAAGCGGCCGCGCAGCTTGCCGTTCTGCGCCAGTTCGTCGAGCGTCGGCGCGAAGCGTTGGCCGATCTGGAGGTGCAGTTGGCCACCATGCCGACCGAGCCGGCACAGCACGCGGAGAGTCTGCCATGAACAGCCCCGAGCGCTTGCCGTCCGAGACGCACAAACCGATCACCGGCTACCTGTGGGGCGCGCTGGCCGTGCTCACCTGTCCCTGCCATTTGCCGATTCTCGCCATTGTGCTGGCCGGCACGACGGCCGGCGCGTTCATCGGAGAGTACTGGGGTATCGCAGCCCTCACGCTGACCGGTTTGTTCGTCCTGTCTGTGACACGACTGCTGCGGGCCTTCAAAGATCGATCATGAGCGCTTCCCATTGAGACAAACCACGCTGTCGCTACGTTGCCTCATGCCGGCATCAAATTCGGCTGAGTAGCTTCTCGCCATCTGGACGTAGCTCACCCTTGGGTGAAACATGCCGATACAGGGTCTGCCGCGTGACGCCAAGTTCCTGGCACAGGTCGCCGACCTTGGTCTCTGGCTGACCCATTGCCGCCATCGCCAGCCGCAGCTTGGCGGCGGTCATCTTGAACGGCCGGCCGCCTTTCCGCCCGCGCGCGCGGGCCGAGGCTAGGCCGGCAATCGTGCGCTCCGCGATCAACTCGCGCTCGAACTCGGCCAGGGCGGCGAAGATGCCAAAGACCAGCTTGCCGGCGGCGGTCGTGGTGTCGATGGCCGCGCCGTGCCCGGTTAATACCTTCAAGCCGATGCCGCGCCCAGTCAGGTCGTGCACGGTGTTGATGAGATGTCGCAGGTCGCGTCCGAGCCGATCCAGTTTCCACACGACCAGTGTGTCGCCAGTTCGCAACGCCTTCAGGCAGCTCGTCAAGCCGGGCCGATCCTCGCGCATGCCGGATGCCTGGTCCTCGTAAAGATGTACTGGATCGACCCCGGCGGCAATCAGCGCGTCGCGCTGCAAATCGGTAGCCTGGGAGCCGTCCGCCTTCGATACCCGCATGTAGCCTATCAGCATGTCGTACCTGTCACATATACGTTCGATTATGTGACAGTGTGAGCCAGAAAGCTCTCGCCGTCAAAAACTGTCACTTAACCCGTCATTTAGTCTAAGACCTGCAAACGGCCATTCAGGCTCGTAATGTGACAAAAACTCCGGCGGGATGCCCTCCTTGGTGAACGTGGCGCGCAAACGTTCCAGGGATTCGGGGTCGCGTCGCCCGTAGGACGCCAGTGTGAACAGCAAGCGGGCCGTCTCCGGGTTGTGTCGCGCTTCAATGATGGCCTCATCGATGGCCTGGGCTGCTCGTTGCCAGTGGTTGATGGGTTCCGGCTTCGGCACCTTCGCCGGCAGGCCGTTGGTGAAACCAGTGTACGGCTCCGTCTGAAACAGCGCGGCCTGTTCCCCGCGCGGGATCAGCGCCTTTGACTCGATCAGCGTGATGGCGGTGGCCGCCGCCTCCAGCATCTGCCACTGCACCGCCGGGGCCAGAATCTCGTAGGGACGCCACAGACTCTGCCCGGCGCGCAGCGGATGGCCGCAGCGCTCCCAGACATGGCGGATGCTCGCCGAGCAACTGCCGCAGTGCGAGAGCGGCGTGTTCAGCTCATCAAGCAGGGTGCGCAGCAGCCGGAACCACAAGCCGGCGTGGACACGCCGACGCGGCAGCTCCACAAAACCCGTCGTCAGCGCCTGCCAGGTGCGCCGGTCCATGCAGGCGATTGCGTCATCGGCAGGGCGCGGCGCAGCATCGGCGATTTCCCACTGAAGATACCGGCCGGGCATGCCCCAGTAGGACTCCAGCCAGCAGCCATGCTGCGGGCAGCTCAGCATCAAGGGGAGCTGCCAGACGAGTAGCACAGCTTGATTCGTTGGATCGTTCAGACACTGCGGACACGCCCGGCGAATCGTCTGGCTCGGTAGCCAGGCACGCCAGCGAGTGATGGACCGCACCTTGCGGGTGCGCTTGGGCAGGAGCACCGCGCATTGGAATGTATAGGTTTCCAAGGCTGCTGGTACCGAATCGTCGAGACTGTCGAGCAGCCACGGCACCCAGCCTGCAAGACTCATGCTGCGCAACCGCTCCAGCTCGACGCCACTGCGCTGGCAGAGCGCCGTCAGCAACGACAAGGATGGTGCGGTATCCAGGTCATCAAGTTGGCTGTGACCAAGATCGTGGGCCAGCAGCTCGTGCACGTCCATCTGGTAGCAGGCGGCGACCCGGTTGAGCCATGAGGACAGGGCTTCGCCTTCCTTGGGTGCCGGATGCAGCGGCCAGCGCGGCGCGGACTTCACATCAGTTCCCGCTCGAACTGTCGCCGCCGCTCACTGGGGCCGATGTAGTCGGCCATGCTGAGCGTGCGGTGGTTGATCGCTTCCTCGCCACTCTCCACGGCGGCGACGGCCGCCGCCACCAGCAGATGTGCAAGCTCGCCGATGGTGCCTTCGCTCCGGGTGAGCAGGTAGCGGGCCATGTCCAGCGTGGCAATCGGGGATGGCCGCCGTAGCGGGAGTGACGCCGCGAAGCTGGCCAGCAGCGAGCAGCAGTCCTCATTGGCCTCCCACGGCGGCAGCAGCATCGGCTCGAAGCGGTTTTCCAACTGATCGTCCGAACGGATGGCCAGGTACGCCTCGCGCGTGCCGACCCCGACCAGGGGGATACGCAGCTCGTTGCCGAGGAAGCGCAGCAGGTTGAGGAACTCGCGCCGGTTAACGCTGTTGCCAGCCAGTACATTGTGCAGTTCGTCGATCACCAGCATGCGCACGCCGACCTTGCGCAGCAGGGCCAGCGCCAGTTGCTCCATTTCCGGCAGCCGTGGGCGCGGGCGCAGCGGCGCGCCCATCGCAGCCAGCAGCGCGACATAGAAGCGGATCACCGATGGCTCTGACGGCATCTGCACGACCAGCACCGGGATATGTTCTTGGTCAGCGTCGGTGCCGACCGGGTGCGCCCGCCGGAATTTCTCGACGATCATCGACTTGCCGTTGTTGGTGGGGCCGACCAGCAGCAGGTTTGGCATGCGTTGCTTGTTCGGCCACGCATACAGAGTTTCCAGCCGGTTCAGCGCCTCGACCGCGCGCGGGTAGCCGATCCAGCGGTCGGCGCGAATGCGCTGGATGCGCTCGTCTGCCGGCAGCCTGGCCAAACCCTGTGCCGCTGGCAGCAGGTGGGACAGGTCAATGACGGGATATTCGTCCACGGCTACCACTCCTCGATCTGATCGAACGGTTTGGCCGGCGGCAGGTTGTCTGCCTGCGGGTCAGCCATGTCCACATCCGGCGGTATGGGCTTGGCCGGTGGCTCCGACGTCTTGAGGTGCTGGCGGCGATCAGCGTCGCGCCGCGCCTTGCGCGTGGCCTTCTGGGCGGTGGTCACGATCTCGCGCATCTGCCCGATCATGCGGAACAGCGCCGACTCGTCCACCTGCTCGCGCCCGAGCTGACGCAATTTGGCCAGCGCCTGGCGTTGTTCCCAGAGGGTGACGGCCGGATGGGACAAGGTGCGGTAGTGGATCTCCAGATAGTGCTGACCTTCCGGTTCCAGTACCCAGATGCGGCTGATGTCGCGCGGATCGCGCCGGATCAGGAAGGCGGGCAAGCGCTCGCGCCGGGCAATCCACGGCTTGAGGGCGTCGGCGTAGTAGTGGATGTGGTCGATGACAAAGCCGGTGCGGGTCAGGGTGCGGCGGATCACCGGCAGGAAATCGACCAAAAACGCGGTGGGGCGGGTAACGACGGCCGGGACGCCAACGCGCTCCACGGCCTCGGCCCAGCGCGCGGCCGGCGGCTGGAGCAGGCCGTTGTGCACGGAGCCGTGATAGGTGCCTACCGCCAACGCGAGCCAGCGCTCCAGCTCGCGCAGCGTCAGGGTGGCCATCTTCTCGGAATCGTACTCGCCGCGCTGGCCGGGATTGGAGAAGGTCGTCCCCGGTAATTCGTCGTGGATCATCTGCATCGCCGTGCCGATGATCCGTTCCACGATGCCGCCGTAGTGCGGCTGGCCTGGTGGGCGATAGTCCAGCCGGATGCCATGCTGTTCGCAGCCACGGCGCAGCGCTTCGCTTTTGAACTCGGCCGCGTTGTCCAGATAGAGCAGCCTGGGCTTGCCGCTCATCGGCCAGTCCATTTCCACATTCAGCCCTTCCAGCCAGGGCCGCTTGTCGCAGGCGGCATGCGCGAGGCATAG
Source organism: Enterobacter cloacae subsp. cloacae ATCC 13047 (assembly GCF_000025565.1). Taxonomy (NCBI): domain Bacteria; kingdom Pseudomonadati; phylum Pseudomonadota; class Gammaproteobacteria; order Enterobacterales; family Enterobacteriaceae; genus Enterobacter; species Enterobacter cloacae. The sequence goes on along the minus strand of NC_014107.1, from coordinate 163,580 downwards.
GCCGACCGAGACGGCGGACGGCGCTTCCAGCGTGACCACCATGCCGAGTACGCAGCGCGTGAACACGTCGATGGCGAGGGTCAAATATGGGCGGCCAATCGGTTGCCGGTCGCGCTCGTCGACCACGATCAGGTCGATGACGGTGTGGTCGATCTGCACCTGTTCCAGCGGCATGGTGACTTCGGGCGGAATGCCACCCGCGCCTTGCAAGGGACGGGCAGCGTCCTGCCCGCCCCGGCTGCGGGCTATTTTCGCCGGATGTAGTCCGGCAATCCGCTGGGCCACGGTGTTGCGCGCCGGCACCGGCAGCTTCTGGGTTTTGCACGCCTGCGCGACTTCGCGGTGGAACGCCGCCAGGCTGCGTTTCTGCTTGGTCAGGAAGCGCTTTTGCAGCAGCTCGCGGATGATGCGCTCGACCGGTTCCGGCAAGCGCCCCTTGCCTTTGCCGCCGCCGGATCGGCCGGGCGTCAGGTCTGTTACCAGGCCAGTACCCTGCCGGGCGCGACGGATCAGGACATATACCTGTCGCCGGGACAGGCCCAGCGCTTGGGCTGCCTCATCGGCGGCTTCATGCCCGACCACCTCAAGCGCTGCCAGTGGCCCGATGATTTCCGTCCGGTGCCGGGCTTGCGCCCATGCCTCGTCGGGCAGGGTGGCCACGCCTTGCGCGGCAATCGGTGGAGTGTCTGATGTCATGCCCAAACCTCGCTTTGGTGCACACGAGTATTGAGCATAGTCGAGATTGGTGCAGACGACTCCTGATATTGGGCTGTCAGGAGCCGTATGCACACCAGGCGTTACATCCAGTCAGATGGTGCGGTCGTCTTCTGAAAACGACACCGGGCGTCTTCGCGCCCGTGATCGAGAACGCCAAGCGGCCCGATGCCGGCGCCGTCATGGCGTGGGGTGTCGCGATCGTGGCGGTGATGATCCTCTTCACCCCTTTGCTGCTGCGCTGTCCACCATTCCGGCGCTGGTATGGCCGGACGGATGCGCTGTCGGAGCGGCAGCGCCAGGCGCTTGCCGAGCGCGGCCTGCGCCGCTACTACCAGACCGCTTTCGATGACGGCTACGTGCCCCGCGTGATGCCCTACGTGTGGCGCATCATCTGGACGGTCGGCGGGTTGATGGCTGTGACCGCCGTACTGCCTACCAACACCGGACGGCCAGCCTTCGATGCCTTGGTGGTCTTCTCGACCTGGTATCCGATAGGCGTGATGCTGCTGGTTTTCGCGTCGAGGCCCCTTGGCCGGTTGATTCGCCAAAGAGCACAGGAGCGGCGGAAATGAGCACGTCAACCATCGAGGCGCTGGCCAGCGCCTGGGCAAGGATTGCCGAGGAAGCGGAATTCCCCGCTGACTACGAGGGGACTGCCACACCACAAGCGCATCGGGCTAGCGAAGCTATTCAGGAGCAGATTCGGGAGCGCATCGTCGCCACCAACGACATGCGGCTGTTCAGCCTGCTGCACCTGCTGGGTCAGGCGTCGCTGCGCATGGAGCAAGCGCTGTGGCCGGAGGATTACGAGCGGATGACGCGCGAGGTTGAGGAAGCCCTGCGGCAAGCCACCGACGCCAACGCCAGATCGTACACCCACGAAGAAGTGATGCAGGCGATGCAGGAACGCATCGACCGGGCGCGAGACAAGCCATGTTGATTGGCTATGCGCGCGTCTCGACGCAGGATCAGAACCTGGAGCTGCAACGCGAAGCCTTGAGCAAGGCCGGATGTAAAAAGGTCTTCGAGGACAAGGTGAGTGGCACGCGGGCAGACCGGCCTGGCTTGGCCAAGACGCTCGAAATGCTGCGCGAAGGCGATACTTTGGTCGTCTGGAAGCTCGACCGGCTGGGCCGGTCGGTCAAGCAACTGGTCGATCTGGTCGGCGATCTGCACAAGCACGGTGTCCAGTTCAGGAGCCTCACCGACTCCATCGACACCGGCACACCATCCGGGCGGTTCTTCTTCCACGTCATGGCGAGCCTTGCCGAAATGGAGCGCGAGCTGACCGTCGAGCGCACCCGCGCCGGGCTGGAAGTCGCCAAGCAGCTCGGCCGCAAAGGCGGCCGCAAGCCGAAGATGACCGACAGCAAGATCGAGTCGGCCAAGAAGCTGCTGGCCAGCGGGGTGCCGCCCAAGGACGTGGCCAAGAACCTCGGCGTGTCCATTCCGACGCTGTACCGCTGGGTGCCAGCCTCCACGCACGCTTAGCGTGCTTTATTTAATGAGATGGTCACTCCCTCCTTCCCGGTACTATGCTGAGGACAGGCTTTCATTCGGAGAACTATCATGGAAAACATTGCGCTCATTGGTATCGATCTGGGTAAAAACTCTTTCCATATTCATTGCCAGGATCGTCGCGGGAAGGCTGTTTACCGTAAAAAATTTACCCGGCCAAAGTTGATCGAATTTTTGGCGACATGCCCCGCTACAACCATCGCAATGGAAGCCTGTGGCGGTTCTCACTTTATGGCACGCAAGTTGGAAGAGTTGGGGCATTCCCCAAAGCTGATATCACCACAATTTGTCCGCCCGTTCGTTAAAAGCAATAAAAACGACTTTGTCGACGCCGAAGCTATTTGTGAAGCTGCATCGCGTCCGTCTATGCGTTTTGTGCAGCCCAGAACGGAATCTCAGCAGGCAATGCGGGCTCTGCATCGTGTCCGTGAATCCCTGGTTCAGGATAAGGTAAAAACAACCAATCAAATGCATGCTTTTCTGCTGGAATTTGGCATTAGCGTTCCCCGAGGAGCTGCCGTTATTAGCCGACTGAGTACCATTCTTGAGGATAATAGTTTGCCTCTTTACCTCAGCCAGTTATTGCTGAAATTACAACAGCATTATCACTATCTTGTTGAGCAGATTAAAGATTTGGAATCCCAGTTGAAACGAAAGTTGGACGAAGATGAGGTTGGACAGCGCTTGCTGAGCATTCCCTGCGTCGGAACACTGACAGCGAGTACTATTTCAACTGAGATTGGCGACGGGAAGCAGTACGCCAGCAGCCGTGACTTTGCGGCGGCAACAGGGCTTGTACCTCGGCAGTACAGCACGGGAGGTAGGACGACATTGCTGGGAATTAGTAAGCGAGGTAATAAAAAGATCCGAACTTTGTTGGTTCAATGTGCCAGGGTATTCATACAAAAACTGGAACACCAGTCTGGCAAATTGGCCGATTGGGTCAGGGATTTACTGTGCCGGAAAAGCAACTTTGTCGTCACTTGTGCTCTGGCAAACAAGCTGGCCAGAATAGCCTGGGCCCTAACGGCACGACAGCAAACTTATGTAGCATAACGGCAGAAATACACCGGTTTAAAGAATTACTGATCTGGTTTTGCGAATACTGATATTGATGATACTAACGGCCCACCGGCCTGTTGAGGAACCTGTAAAACGGAAAGGCTCATTGAAGCCGTATATTTTCTGGAGGTTCATCAGGCGCGGAACTCATCAAGGCGCGGGAATAAAATCCCATTCAGACGCCGGATAGATTCAAGCAAGCCAACTTGTCGTCAAAATCGGTGTTGCAAAAACGGGAGTGACCATAGATTCCGTTTTCTGAGACGACCCCAACCAGCTACATACGATCATAAGTGACACAACATTAATATGAAGCGACATTCACCAAATGAACCTTCGTCATTTCAGATAGTTAGCTTACTTGCATGTCCTCATCCCATGAAGGGGAGGGCCTACCCCTGGCATCGAGCAAAACTGACCACCCTGCCCTTATTAAGACCCCACATGCGGCAATGGTGCCCTGTCCACGCCGCCCGCGATTTTTGAGGAAATGGGAAGAAAATAAAAAGAAAACAAAAAGTTATCGGCTGAAGTATCGGCGCAGATCGGGAATCAGGCGAAGCCTGACAGCACGTTGGGGCCTGGCAGGGGGCTTGAGGGATGAGGACATGCAACTCTGATAGCCTTCCCGCCACGGGGTCGGTTAAATTCGTATCCGGCCGGTGCAATTCCAACGGCCGCGTTACCAGTTCGCCGGGTAGCATGGCCAGCAAAGCCAGGCATCGAGCACCCGGGTTTCACTAACGGCCGCTGCATAGACGCCGGTATCCGGAAAGAAATAAACCGGGGTGGCGTTGTTCAGCTGGTCGCCTTCATCGGCCAGAGCGCCGATCACCTCATGAGGCTTCAGCAGCATATCCGTTAAATATTCATCCGGGTGGATGGCATTCAGCGATATGGCCATCTCCAGAAATTCATCCAGTGTGTGGCGGGTACGATACCCCCGGAAAACCTCGTATGAAGGCGTGACGCATTCACCATCCAGGGAACAGGCATCGTACCCGGCCAGCTGCTCTTCGGTGAGTCCGGAGGCATGCTTTGCCACAAGATTCGTAAACTGCTCTTTATCGTCCATCACAATCCTTACGCTGTAGGGGCCTGTTTGTGTTATCACTGCTTCCGGATTTTACATCGCACAACCCGGCAGGTATCCGGTCGCCCGGGCGTCCTTTGCGGTCATGTTAGCCTTTGGCCTGTATTACGACGAATCCCTTTCACTACACGGGCTCGCAGGGTGACACCTCCCCTTTTCACCGGAAGCGAAAGAGGAAGAACAGTTTAACAGCCCGGATCCTCAATAATTTTTGCATAACGGACTAAATGACCGGTTTATGCAGCCCCTGTTACTTACTGTCGCGGTAAGGATAAAACCCTGGTTATGAAACAGAGTTTGTATCGACGTTTAGGTTTTGGTTGAATGAGTAACTCTAAGCAACCGGAATATGACATGGCCAAAGTACAAGGGCTCTTTGTTGGATACCGAAAATTTGCTGTTGATCGCGAGTGGCTTCGGCAGCAGGAAGAACAACGTTATCGGGATCGCCAGCGACAATTTGATGAATGGTCCAGAAAATGGGTCACTGTAACTAGGCTAAAAGAGACTCGTTTATGGACTGACGGAGCCATCAGGCGATGGCTGGGTGAACCTCAGCAACAGGGTAAATATAAAGTTTTCCCCGTTGAAGCGGTTTTGGCTGCTGAGAAGTTGAATGAGTTTCAGCTCTGGCTTAAACCCCGGCTGGAAAAGAAACGTGCCCAGCATCACCACTTTTTAATTCCATTTCTGTAAAGTAGAAACAACGACAGTTCCGGCTGCATTCAAGGCTTCGGCATCTGGTCAGAAGTAAAGCGCCATTTTTCATTATAAGGGAGGTTAGATAGTGGAAGGTATTGAGACACTGAGTTTGCGGCTTGATGAGAACGAAACTATGGCCCTTGCTCAATTTGTTAAACGTCTGAGCTGGAGCGATCTACGTGGTTGTGCTGTGAGTGACGAAGAAGCCTGGGTAATGAAAAGCGCAGTTGATAAATTACAACAGGCGTTAAGGGAAGAAGGTTATGCGCCTCGATGATGCAGGCTTCGTGTTATTTTCCGATGACAAATTTTCTTAAGGACTAAGTATGAGCCAGCACTGGTATGAGGTGAAAAGCAATCAGGGAATTGTTCAGGTGATGTTAGGCTGGGATCCACCTTTGCAGTGGTTTCATATGTGCATTGATTATGACATTAATGCAGCAGAAGACCCACTCTATACTAATCTGGCTGAACCTGATCCCTACTACGTTACTCCGGAATATCTGCAATTTGTACTTGAACGCTTCGAAATAACGGATATTGTAATAAAGCCCGATACCTCTGGGCTTTACGAAGAATTATTAATGGATCAGCTTTTAGACCGATAGCTAAGCTGCCAGCAACAGACGTGCTGGCATAATCGTCACTTAACTGTAATGTCAGATACTTCAGGTACAAATGTCCGGACTCGTTTGAAACCTATCCAAAACTGTAAATATATTTTCGTTATAATATAACCTTAATTGAATTGCTTTCTAACAGTTCCCACTCTTCTTTTCTAAGTACATTTTTAATTATTGTTCCATTGGCAAGCGTCAGCTCATACTCCCTGTCACTATAAATAAGGTTTTTATTTTCGACTCGTCGAAAGCTGGTAATGGCAACCTTTCTTTATCCACCTAACGAATAATTATCTTTGATTTCTGCGAACATTTAAACTCCCGTATATTAACGTCTTAAAGACAACTGAACCTTCTCGGCCCTTTCTGCGCCCCGACTAATGATACTATCGTAGTTGTCGATTTCATCATCAGTTGGTGATTCTTCAGCTATCCATTTCAGGTACTTGATGCGGTCCATATGCTCCTCCCTGTACGATTTCCAGTGAACAAAGGCTCTACAGTATTAAGCTGCTGTAGAGCTCCTTTAACCATGCGAAAACTGTGCGTATTACAGGATGCCTAACCTTTTTGTTTCATCGATCCACGGTCTGAATTCTTCCAGTAAATTATCATATAACTTTTCATCGCTGATCGAACCGAAATCATCCATGGCAAAGAAGTGGGTGTTATCAACCCGGCGGTCAGTAAAGTCATCCAGATTTTTGAGGATACCGTAGCTTGAACCACCCAGGCCGACAAACTTCCAGAAGATGGGGTAGTTGGCAGAACGCCGGATTGCATCTTTAATCGCCCGGGTCTTGCTGATCCCGCCATCGGTAATAAATACAACATATACCGGGATTTTCGAGTCCTTAAAGTAGTCGACAATTTCTTCCATCACAGGGGGCTCATTGTTTGTCCCACCAAGTCCCGGCAGGTTCTCCCAGGCTGAACGCTTTCCAGACCCGCGAATGGACTGAATATATGTGTCCAGGTTGTCCAGTGTGACGTTTGGATACTTCTTGTGCTTCTCTCCAAATCCCCAGACATCCATTTCACCGTCGTCGTCGAACTGGGCGGCAAGAACGGCGATGCGGTCCAGCACAGACTGAACGTTGCCCTTACTGAACTGGCCACTCATTGAGCCGGATGCGTCAAGTACAAATGCAACCGCTGCCTCAAGGGTGTCCAGTTTATTTTTAGTGAGACTGACCGAGGCTTTTTTAGCGAGGCTTACGAGGCGCGGAGATCTGGTTTCAAGTTTCTTTTCCAGACTGATACGAGCAGGCTTTGCTGGCTGCGGAGCTGGCTGTGCGACATCAACGCCAAAGCTAATGGCCAGAGGCTCAAGACCACCGTTGAAACCCTGCCCGAGCGCACGAAGCTTCCAGGCGCCATTGTGCCGATATACTTCACCCAGGATGATTGCTTTCTCACTGCGGCCCTGAGTCTCAGCCTGAAAATCAGCGATACCAGGAGCCTGAATGCTCAATAAACTGAGCCCACTGATAGTATCTTCACCATCAATGACAACGGTGATCGCAATCTTACTGACGTTCGCCGGAACACGATCCAGTGCTATCTCAATGCTGGACTGCTGAGAACCGGTAACGAGCTTTACTGCCCCTTCAGGAGAAGACAGATTATTATAAAAGATAAAGTCAGAATCGCCGGTTACCTTTCCCTGAGCATTAAGCAGGAAGAGGCAGGTATCGGGTTCGCCTTTAAAGCCGGATTTGGCAGGGTACTGAAGATTCAGCCTGATCGCAGATTGCTGAAGCGGTATGTTTTGTCCGGATTGTAGATTCACATTAACTCTCCTGATTTTTGATTATTTTTAAAGCGCAGCGCTTATATATGTTCCCCAGGCTTAGTTCAGGACGCTGGATTTCTGGTGAGGCGTATATATGGTGTGACACCATATTTCATCACGCTGAAGTTTCTATACCTGTTGAACTGGAATTTTGATTGACCGGGTATCTTATGTTCCAGATCCCGTTCCTTCATAAACCGCAAAAGTAACATATATCAGAGGGGCATTCTGTTGATAAAAGGCACGGAATACCGGCTTTAACCAGCAACCAGAGATAAATCCGTTTCCTGCCTTTAAAAGGCTCAGGTCTGAATTAACATGACCTGCTTTCTGAAATTTCCAGTCCCCTTTCTACTACTCCCTCCTGAAAGCGGATCGCAACCAAAAAAAACCCCGGCATTGCCGGGGTATGATTCAGCGTTGTTTTAGATGTTAACGCCGTGCTGGGAGGCAAGAGCCGCCAGGCCACCGGCAAAGCCCTGACCGACAGCTTTAAACTTCCACTCAGCGCCATGACGATACAGTTCACCGAAGACCATAGCGGTTTCGGTTGAGGCATCTTCAGACAGATCGAAACGGGCAATTTCCGTGCCGTTGTCGTTGTTGTAAACGCGCATGAAGCTGTTGCTCACCATGCCGAAGTTTTGTTTACGCGCTTCTGCATCATAGATGGTAACGGCAAACACCAGTTTTTTGATATCTGCTGAGACTTTGGTCAGATCGATTTTGACCTGCTCATCGTCACCGTCGCCTTCACCGGTACGGTTGTCGCCCTGGTGCTCTACCGCGCCATCAGGGCTGGTTTTGTTATTGAAGAAAATGAAATGCGCATCTGACAGCACTTTACCGTCTTCGCCTACTGCGAACACGGAAGCGTCCAGGTCAAAAGCCTGACCGTCAGTTACACGGGCATCCCAGCCGAGGCCAACCATAGCGATATTCATGGTTGGTGCTTCTTTGGTCAGAGATACGTTGCCGCCTTTTACGAGAGAAACTGCCATTTTTAGCTCCTGCAAACAGTTGAATGAGGGCTGCATTAACAGCCCCGGGTGAAAAGTTACTTTTCGATCAGGACGCGTTAATGCCGTACTGAGCACATACAGATGCCAGACCACCAGCATAACCCTGGCCCACTGCGCGGAATTTCCACTCACCATTGTGGCGATACAGCTCGCCGAACAGCATGGCAGTCTCAGTGGACGCATCTTCGGTCAGATCGTAGCGAGCGACTTCAGTCTGGTTATCGTCATTGACCAGGCGAATAAACGCACCGGATACCTGACCAAAGCTCTGGCGACGAGCCTGAGCATCATGGATAGTGACAACGAAGATGATCTTGTCAACATCAGACGGGACGGCGTCCAGTTTAATTTTCAGCGATTCATCATCACCATCACCTTCACCGGTACGGTTATCACCGGTATGGGTTACGGAACCGTCAGATGACGTCAGGTTGTTATAGAAGATGAAATCTGAATCGCCGCGCACTTTGCCATTTGCGGCCAGCAGGAATGCTGAAGCATCCAGGTCAAAGTCCTGACCGTCTGTTGAACGCGCATCCCAGCCAAGGCCCACCAGGACGTTTTTCATTGACGGAGCTGCTTTACTCAGGGAGACGTTCCCGCCTTTGGAAAGAGAAACACTCATAAAATAACCTCTTCGATTAGTAATTGTTCAGGTTAACACTTCAGGGGATCAGCTCCCCTTTTCCTCAGATTCAGGTTTGCCCGGGAACATGACGCTTGCGAGAATGCCCAGCGCCAAAACACCCAGTACAACATACAGGCTGGTTGTCGCCGCGATGCTGTAACCATGATGCCAAATGTGATCGGTCGCATTCAGGCCCAGTTTTGCCGCGATGAAGAACAGCAGCACGATAACGGCCTTCTCCAGATGAACCAGGTACTGTTTCAGTGCTTCAAGGACAAAGTACAGAGTACGCAGGCCCAGGATAGCAAACATCATGGCACTATAGACGATAAGCGGTTCACGACTGACGGCAATGATTGCCGGTACCGAGTCAAACGCAAACATAACATCCGAGAGTTCAACCACGGCCACACACAGGAACAGAGGGGTCGCATACAGCGCCGCCTTTTTACCACGGCCAATGGTGACATCGCTGTTTTCTGGTTTCGCCAGTTCGGCATCCACTTCCTTCTGGTTAAGCAGGAAAGCATGACCTCTGAGCTTCGGCCAGATAGGGAAGAAGCGTTTAACCATGCGGTAAGCCAGATGCTGGGAATAATCCTCAATTTCATCATCGTCATCACCGCTTTTAAGCATCATGACCGCCGTCCAGGCGACGATGATAGCGAAGACAACTTCAACATACGGCCCCAGACTCAGCAGGCTCGTACCGATGGCGACAAAGATGCCCCTGAAGACGATGGCACCAATGATCCCCCAGTAGAGAACACGGTGGCGGTAACGATCAGGAACGGCGAACCAGGAGAAGATGGCCATCATGACAAACAGGTTGTCGACCGACAGCACTTTCTCCAGCGCATAACCCGTTACAAACAGGCTGGCAACCTCAGCACCGTGGTGGATGTAGAGGAAACCGGCAAATGCCATCGCAACCACAACCCAGAATACGGACCAGAGCGCCGCACTCTTCAGGGAAATGGGCTTGTCATCACGGTGCATAAACAGGTCAATAAAGATGGCACCGACTGAAAGCGCAATGAAAACAATGACCGTTTCAGTCGGGAAGCCGATGTGTGTGGAAACCATATTTTACCCTTAGGGATGTGGATCAGAGGCCAAATTCAGCCGGGTCGAAGCCCAACGCGATAGCGATCTCGCGGGAGGCCAGTTTCTCGTCCTGATCGAAGTTACCGTCACTTTTCGCAACGGCAATACCAACACGTAAGGCCAGCTGAGCGGCCTCAGGCTGATCTTTCAGCGCCAGGATGTATTTCATGGTTTCGCCCTTGCCGATTTCAACATCGAAATCGAAGCTTGAAACCAGTTTATTGAAGAACTCGATCACCTCATTGGTATCGAAGACCTTCAGCTCTTCTGAAGAGCGAAGAAAGCCCATCATTTTCTGCTTTTCTTCCGAACTCACGCCGTCACTCGATACGGCAATACGGGCACATACAGCAACGGTGCCGTGCATAAATTTTTTGTTTTTGAAACGACCAACCTGGCGGGTCAGTTCGTCCCGGCCAGAGTTAATGGCACCTTTTACCTTGTCGAAAAAGCTCATACCTGTTTCCTTTGTTGCTGTGTTATTTAGAACCGGCGCTCCAGCGAAATCCCCAGCCAAATGCCCGGTCCATTTCGTCCTGGCCTTTGAAGTACTGGTTAATTCGCTCGACTTTAATTGCGCCGTTTTCGTTTACGAGTCTGGCAATGGCGCACAATGTGCGACGGTTTTCACCTTCGGTCAGGCGGGTCTCAATGGGCGGTTGATCCGGCACATGAATGGTGACCACACCATCAGTCTTGTCCCAGCTGGGAACACCTTCATAAATAAAGGCGTAAATCAGCACTTCGCGGATATGCTTCCATTCACGTCCATTGATATGCAGCCACTCGCCGTCTGATACATCACCCGTCCGGTCATCGCCCTTGAGCTGAACATACGGTTCATCGCGATAATTACCGAATGCATTACCGAGCGCCTGAATGACCGATTTATACCCGTCCTGAAGCTCAACAAAGGCCCCCAGATCCAGGTCGATTCCTTTGGAGCCGAACATGCCTGCAAAGCCTGATTTGCCGCTGCCCCGGTGCCAGTTCAGGTTGATCCGGATTTCACCGAAGTTATCCCGTTTGGTCAGGCTGATTGCAGGCTTCTCTTTTGTCAGCGATACCTTGCTCAGGCTGATTTTTGTCTCAACTGGCGGAGGGGTTACAACCGGAGGAGTCGGGGCTGCGGGAGCCGGTTCGTCGGCAATATTTACGCCGAAATGCTCTGCCAGCGGTTTAAGTCCACCGTTGAACCCCTGCGCAACGAAGCGGAATTTCCAGTCATTATTACGACGGTAAAATTCACCCAGAATTAAGGCTGCTTCCTGACGGCCGCTCAATTCGACACTGCCGCTAACCAGGCCGGTAGCCCCTTGCTCCACGTCGATGGAAAGATTACGAAGACCGGACACCGTCTGCCCACCGTCACAGGTCACGGTGAACGCAATTTTTTGGACATCAGGTTTCAGCCGGTTGAGCGCGACAGTAAAGGTTGAGTACTGGCCTTCACTGACCAGGCTGACGGTACCATCATCGTTACGTGGCTGACCATAGAACACCATGTCCGCATCACCCTGCACCTTCCCGTCGGCATACAGGCGAAACGCCGAAGCATCCACCTGGCCGCCCGAGGTGATCCGGACCCGCAACTCCTGGGCTGGAACGGGGGCATTGCCCCCCGGCGTCAGGTTCATTAGCGGATAACCGCTGAAACGATATCGGAGTGCATATCGTCAATTGTGCGGCCGCGACAGGCATGGCCAAGGGCGGTAAAGTCCCAGTTGCCGTTATTACGGCGCAGCGAAGAAATAACGATCCCGGTATGTGAGCCCTGCTCAGTCAGCTTGTAGCGAGCCAGCTCTTTGCCGGTTTGATCGACAACGCGGCAGAACGCGTTTTCGACGTCATTGAACGACTGACCACGGAAGCTGTTTACCGTAAACGCCAGGTATTCAACGTTTGCAGGCAGTCGGGAGAGGTTGACCTTAATCACTTCATCGTCACCGTCACCCTCACCGGTCAGGTTATCGCCACTGTGCACAACAGCGCCGCAGGTGGATTCCAGTTTGCGGAACCAGATGGTGTCAATTGTTTTACCGGTGCTGTCCATTAATACGCAGCCAGCATCGAGATCGATTGAGTCGTTGCCTCCAAACAATCCTCCAAGAAGACCTTTTTTCTTAACCGGATCCCAACCGAGACCGAAATGAAGCTGGCTTAATGCAGATGATTCTTTGCTGAGTGATACCGTCTGGTTCTTAACTAATGAAACCATGTTTTATTCCTTAAAATGGTAATGACCGAGACAATCAAAGGGTTGTTTATTAACTGACGAAGAAAATCATATCATGATGAAGTTCTCTGACAAGGGAAATTTTGGTAGTTTTCTGTAAAAACACAAAAAGAAAATCTTTTCAGGGTGTTAATTTTCTATGTTTAATTTAAATATCAATACTTTATCGGGAATCCAAAAAATACTGACTCACTCCATAACCACAGAAGTTATTAATCATATTATGATTGACATGTAGCTTAGACACTCATAGACTCACTTCTCAATCATAAATTTGCATGGCGTTCCGGATAATTAAAAAAAATGAACAAGAAAATTTGGTTTATGGAAGGTTTATCCTCCCAGCGAGATATTATTCAGGGGGTAAAATCATTTGCACAAAAAATAATTTTGCCATTACCGTTTTTGCCTCCCACCGTAACGAAAGAAATGAAATCCTTTCCGTTGCCGATTATTCTTTGACTGAACCTGAAGATCCTCAAAAACGTCTCCAGTTTATTCAGGAAACCATTCAGACCTACGGCATCCACCATATTCATACTGGCCGTAACAGCCAGTGGTTTGAAGAACACCGTTCAGACATTGAATCGACCGGTGCCACCCTTACTACCGGTGCAACGAGCGTCGACTGGTTAACTCTGGCTGACGAAAAAGTTACTTTTGCTCAGTTTATGGAGCAAAAGGGACTCCCGGTTGTACCATCCTGGCGGGTGAATACGCTGGCAGAATTAAAGACACACCTCGCGTCCCCGCCGTTCACTGACAGCCCGGTATGCGTGAAGCCGGTGACGGGTATCTATGGCATGGGATTCTGGCGCTTTGATGACAGTGCTTCGCCTATGGCCGTCTTTAATCATCCCGAACATCGTCTGGTCAGTCCGCAACAGTATATTGCAGCAGCATCAGCTGCTGAGTCGTTTAAACCCCTTGTTTTGATGCCGTACCTGCCAGGCCCGGAATTTTCCGTCGATATCCTCGCGGATAAGGGCGAAATACTCGCAGCCGTGGGACGCCGTAAGGAAGGGGCTATCCAGTATCTGGTAAACGAAGGTAGCGCCTGGGAACTGGCGTGTGACTGCGCCCGGGTTATGAAGGCCGACGGGCTGGTGAATGTTCAGACGCGAAACGATGTGAATGGCAACCCGGTGCTGCTTGAAACCAACATGCGTCCGTCAGGGGGGGTGGGTTATACCCTTCACAGCGGGGTGAACCTTCCTGGGTTATTTGCTGCCTTTAAGCTCGGTCTGATGTCTGAAGATATGGTGCGCCAGAGCGCTAAAAACACCTTTTCTCCGGTTGCGGTGAGATCCATTACGGATGTAATTGCATACCCGGAATCACTCTCTAACCTTTTGAATTAAGGCGTGTTTATGTCTGATAACCTCGAAGATATGATTTATCGCCGTACCCTCTCATGCGGTACGATTCAGGTAATCCGCGATCAGGGTGAAGTTTCGCTCGATGACCTGTTTGATATCGCTGAAAGACGTAACCCGAAACGCGCCTTTCTGTTTGTCAGCAAAGTACTCGGCAGGCACATTCCCGTGCCACCCTCAGTCATGCGGCAGGCCTACAGACAGCTTGCCAGCCAGTTCCCCTCAACGCTAACAGGGCCCGTACTGTTTATCGGTATGGCTGAAACCGCCGTTGGGCTTGGGGCCGGTGTGTTTGATGAAGTGCGCCACCAGCATCGTGAATCTGTATATCTGACCTCTACCCGTCACCCGGTTGATGGCACGTTGCTTTGCGAGTTCAAGGAAGAACACAGCCACGCCACTGATCATCTGATCTATCTGCCAGATGATGAAGAGAAAAGACGTCGTGTTACCAACGCGCGAACGCTGGTTTTGATTGATGACGAGGCAACCACCGGTAATACCTTTATTAACCTGCTTTCTGCCCTGCGTAATACCGGCAAGCTTCAACATATTGAACAGGTTATCGCCGTTACGCTTACCGACTGGAGTGGCAAAGCCTTGTCCGAGCGCAGCACCTTACCCGTCACTTCTGTTTCTCTTGTAAGCGGTCAGTGGGGATGGACCACATTACCAGATGCACCGGTCCCGGACATGCCAAAAGTCAACGTAACTTCACGCGGAGAATGGGACATCCAGGGGAAACAGTCATGGGGTCGACTGGGGATGCTCGCACCTGCGGCCGATCTCGGCCATGAGGTTTCCGTCCGCAAAGGGGAGCGTGTTCTGGTTCTCGGGACAGGGGAATTCGTCTGGGAGCCGTTCCTGCTTGCAGAACGGCTCGAAGCTGCCGGGGCAAAGGCATTTTACGGTTCGACTACCCGCTCCCCTATCGCCGTTGGTTATGCCATTGAGTCCGCCATTTCCTTTACGGATAACTACGGGCTGGGCATCCCCAATTTTGTCTATAACGTCGCCCACCAGCAGTTTGACCGCATTCTTGTGTGTACTGAGACACCCGCAGAAAGTATTGACGCGCAGCTTCTTAAGGCGCTGGCTGAGGTTGCGCCCGTCGTGGAGATTGTTACCTATGAATAAACCCGTTGTTCTGAGCGACCTTGACGACACGCTCTTTCAGACCCGTCGTAAAATGGTGGACGAGCTGGCCCTGGAGCCATTCCGTACCGGTGCCGTTGATCGTACCCTGAATCCACGAAGCTTTATGACGGAAGAACAGTCCATGTTAGTGGACTGGCTTCTGGAGCAGGCTGAACTCATTCCCGTTACCGCACGGGGAACTGAAGAAATCAGCCGCGTACGGATCCCTTTCCACTCCTGGGCAATCACCACGCACGGGGCCGTCATTCTCACGCCTGAAGGCAACCCCGACGAGGAGTGGAAGGCCCATATGCTCGGCCAGCTGGCTCCCTATCAGGAAAAGCTGACATCGATGCAGCGACTGATCACTGAAATGATGGACGCAAAAGGGATTAATGCCTGGGCAAGACTGAACTTCGAATACGGTGAAACGGCGGTTTATATGGTGATGAAACACCGCGACAGCACCCGCCTTGACGAGCTCAATGCCATTGCAGATGAGATAGAAACGGTGTTTCCGACCGAGGGCTTCTACATCCACCGCAACAGTAATAACGTGGCCTGGCTACCCACCCCGGTTGAGAAAGGGCTGGCCGTCAGCTGGCTGCTTGAAAAACTTCGGGCTGAACGCGGCGTTTTCCCCGTAATTGGTCTGGGCGACAGCCTGAGCGATCATCGTTTTATGAAACTGTGCAGCTGGTTTGGCATCCCGCGTCAGAGTCAGTTTGCAGATGCCATTTCACAGCGAATTTTTGGAGAAAATTAAAATGCAGCCACATGAAACATTTACCGGCTCATACCAGCCCGGTGACGTGGAATTTCTGCTAAAGCCGGTTGTCATTGAGATGACGCCGGTTGATCAAAAAGAAGAGCTGATTCAGTCCGGGAAGAAACATTATTCAGACATGCTCAGCCAGGAGCCAGCACCAACACAATGGCATCTTGATTTGTTTCACCGGGCGCTGGATCGGGGCGCAGAGAGGCTTGCAAAAGAAGTCACACAGCTCGCTATTTCTCTGGCCGAACGCTTCGGTGATGAGCCCATTGTACTGGCCAGTCTTGTCAGAGCTGGCGTACCGCTCGGCGTTATGCTGCACCAGGCCCTGCGTGACATGGGGAAAACCTCATGGCATTACGGCATCAGCATCATCCGGGATCGTGGAATTGACGGTGCAGCACTCGACGTCATTGAAGAGCGGCATGGTACCAGCGGTATTGTCTTTGTTGACGGATGGACAGGTAAAGGCGCAATTACCGGAGAGCTTGTACGCGCACTGAAAGATCGCCCGGGCTATCCTGAGCAGCCGCGACTGGTTGTCCTGGCCGATCCCTGTGGCTGTTCCTGGCTTGCAGCAAGTGATGATGACTGGCTCATTCCTTTTGGCATCATGGGTGCGCCGGTATCAGGTCTGATCTCCCGGTCAGTATGGTCCTCTGAAGGATTACATGGGTGCATGGTTTGCGAGCATCTCAGTGAATTCGAATGCAGCCGGATGCTTGTCGATACCGTCGCTCATTTCCGTAAGAAGTTAACACCGACATCCCTCGCTCCCCTGAGCTGGAATACGGAGTCAGCCCGGATCTTATGGCAGACAAGTCGCGACGTTATCGCGTTCCTGGCCGATGAATTTAAAGTGGACAGCGTCAATCGTATTAAACCCGGTATTGCTGAAGCAACCCGGGCTGTATTGCGTCGGGTACCGGACCATATATTTGTGCGTTCTATTGACGACCCGGACGTTGCCTTGCTTGTAGGGCTTGCTCGTGAAAAGGGAATAGTTGTTACAGAAATGGGGGGAACCCTCGGCCAGTATCGGGCTGTAACCATTATCAAGAAGGTACTCTGATGAAAAATCGTCTTTCTCCCTGGAATCTGGGAGCCACGCTATACATGCCTGCAACACGGGAAGATATTGCTGATGCCGTCCTGCATGGGAAAATCCCGGGTTTGCGCTCTCTGGTAATTTGCCTTGAGGATGCTGTCAGTGAAGCAGACATCCCCATCGCCCTCAAAAATCTGGAGCACCTGCTGCACGAGCTCAGTAACAGCATGCGTAGCCTGGGTAAAAATGACTGGCCTCTGGTGTTCATTCGCCCCCGGCATGCCGACATGGGCAGATGGTTAAAAGCGCATTATGATCTTTCCGCTGTCGACGGGTTTGTGTTGCCGAAATTTACCCTCAGTTCGTTAGCTGAATGGTGGGATATCATGGGCGGGACTCACCTGTGCATGATGCCAACGCTGGAAACAGAAGACGTCTTTGACGTGGTTCAGATGCGGGAGCTGGCCACCCGTCTGGTGGAACATCCCTGCCACGACCGCATTATTGCGCTTCGAATCGGCGGCAACGATCTTATGAACGTTGTGTCGCTTCGCCGTCCCCGGGACCTGACGCTGTATGACAGCCCGATGGGCTACGTCATCAAAATGCTCGTTTCGGTCTTCGGCCCGCGTGATTTTGCCCTGACCGCGCCCGTATGTGAGCA
Source organism: Enterobacter cloacae subsp. cloacae ATCC 13047 (assembly GCF_000025565.1). Classification (NCBI taxonomy): domain Bacteria; kingdom Pseudomonadati; phylum Pseudomonadota; class Gammaproteobacteria; order Enterobacterales; family Enterobacteriaceae; genus Enterobacter; species Enterobacter cloacae. The sequence goes on along the minus strand of NC_014107.1, from coordinate 146,080 downwards.
TATTGACGATCATGCCGTAATGGCCAGAGAGCTGGCTCTTGATATGGCACATGGGCTTGTTGGGAAAACGGCCATTCACCCGGGTCAGATAGAGGTCATTCAAAACGCGCTGATGGTCACTCAGGGTGAGCATTCTGACGCTCTGCGGATCCTGAACTCGACCCAGGCCGTGTTTAAGTCGCAGGGAGCAATGTGTGAACCCGCCACACATCGCCGCTGGGCGGCTGGCATTCTGGACAGAGCTCGTTTTTATGGGTTACAGAACGAGCAAAGCGCTGATGGAATCAGATTACTTACCGTGACCCAGCATCATTAAGGAAATCATAATGGGGTTCAGGTTCAGAAAGTCGATCAACATTATTCCTGGTGTTCGCCTCAACCTGAGTAACGGTGCACCGAGCCTGAGTGTCGGGCCGAGAGGTGCTTCCGTTTCTTTTGGAAGCCGGGGGACCTATGCCAATCTGGGCTTGCCCGGTACCGGGCTGAGTTACCGTACCCGGCTTGACCGGGCCGCGCGTTCCGGAGGTGGGAACCGGACGGCTACCGACCCGGGGCTCAGACAGGCGCTTGAGCAGGAAGCCGCTGATCTCATGTCAGCGGTGACCGCAATCCGTAATATTCACGAGCTGACGCCGGATCCCAAAACAGGCATCAGCTGGGCAGAGCTGGAAGCAGTATACCTGCATAACAGAACGTCGCCTTTTCAGGTTCCGGCACCGGTGCGTCCAGAAAAGCCAGACTATCTTGCATTGCCGGAAAAGCCTGCCGAGAGCGAAGGCATTAGTTTTCTGGGTAAATGGTTTGAATCGGAATCAGCTAAAGCTGAGCGCCACGCCGAAAATCTTCGCCGGTGGCAGCAGGAGCTGATTGATGTGGAGCGTGAGAATACCCTTCGACAGCACCGGTACCAGCAACAACGGACGGCCTGGGCCGAACAGTATGCAAACTGGAAGTTTGAGGCTGAAGAACATGAAAAACGGCTCGCCACGGCTCAGGCAGATGCCCGGCAGCAGTTCCGGACAGACGCCGCGTTTTTCGAATCATACCTGGCGGGTGTGCTGGCAGAAACTGAATGGCCGCGTGAAACGCTTGTTGCATTTGAAGTAAAGCCGGAGCTATCAGCAGTCCTGCTGGATGTTGATTTAGCTGAGATTGAAGATTTCCCTGATAAGATTTACGGCGTTAATGCCCGGGGCACGGAGCTGACGGAAAAAGCCATGACGCAAAAAGCCGTACGCGAAAACTATGCCCGCCACGTCCATGGCTGCTTGTTCCGCCTGGTCGGTATCGTTTTACATACGCTACCGTTCGACAACGTGATTGTGTCAGGCTTTACGCAACGGGTCAGTAAGCGGACCGGCTATCTGGAGGATGAGTATATCCTGTCCTGCAAATGCAGTCGCAGCCAGATGTCGTCAGTAAATTTTGCAGGCTTAGAACACATTGATCCGGTTGAAGCGTTAGGCGATCAACCGGTTATTCGAAAGATGAGCAGTACCTTCATTTTTCAGCCTATTGAACCACTAACCCTTTAAGCAGGCTAAATCTTACGATGCAATTAAATACCAGACAGGCCCGGATTTTTAAGCTTGCCAACTTACTGGGCACCGGCAAGCCCGTTTCCGCTGCCGACATTATAACCAGTCTGGAATGCTCAGAGCCGACATTAACCCGGGCACTCAAAGAGCTACGCGAGTCATATTCTGCGGAGATCAAATACAGCAAGGCAGGTCATTCATACCATCTCGTTAATCCGGGCCAGCTGGATAAAAAGACCCTTCGCCGGATGAATGAAGCGCTCGCACAGAATGCTGAACTGAAAACCGGTGAGTCCACAGGGAAGGTCGTACTCGATAAGGATAAAAAAACAGCCGTGTCATTATCGCTACGCATGCGGATTTTAAGAAAAATTGACCGTCTGGCTGCGCTGAGTGGCTCGACCCGAAGTGAAGCGGTAGAGAAGCTGGCTCTGCACTCCGTTGATGAACTGATAAAAGAATACAGCGCTAAAAAGTCCTGACGCTAAATCTCAGACCGGGGTGAAAACCCCGGTTTTGTCATATTTCACCTCTGTATCTGCGTGACGGAGTTTTGATCTATTCTCCTCCCGCAATGTCAGCAGCGCCTTTCTGCCTACAAAACCTGGTGTCTTGACATCCTCTTGTGCTACACATCAATCTTTGGGCGATTTACACTCCATTCATGCAGATCTGTGATGTATGATGATTTTCATACATAAGAAAGTTTATTTTTGCCGGAGTTTTTTTCAGAAATCTTATATTCCAGTACGGTCTGAATTTTTTTCTCTGATAAGAGGCCATTCACATGTCGGTAATTCAATGGTGGTTAACTTATTTCTTTAATGCCGCTTCTGAGTATTTAATCTCCACCCGACAGATGTCGTGCCGTTTTATCAAATCTACAAACTCTGGCCTCTTCCTGAAACTACTCTCCTCTTCCGATCTCTTAAGAAGGAATTACATTTGAGACGCTTACCCGTATATCTGCTACTCGACACGTCCGGCTCTATGCACGGAGAGCCTATCGAAGCGGTTAAGAATGGCGTTCAGACGCTGCTTACCACGCTGAAACAGGATCCGTATGCACTCGAAACGGCTTACGTGTCAGTGATCACCTTTGATTCTTCAGCCCGACAGGCAGTCCCCCTGACAGACCTCCTGAGTTTCCAGATGCCAGCACTAACAGCCAGCGGCACCACCTCTCTTGGCGAAGCGCTTACCCTGACGGCCAGCTCCATTGCCAAAGAAGTACAGAAAACGACGGCTGACACTAAAGGTGACTGGCGTCCCCTTGTATTCCTGATGACGGATGGAAGTCCGAATGATGACTGGCGTAAAGGCCTGAATGACTTTAAAGCGGCCAGAACCGGCGTTGTTGTGGCATGTGCAGCCGGGCATGATGCCGATACCAGCGTCCTCAAAGAAATCACTGAAATCGTGGTTCAGCTCGATACAGCTGACAGTTCGACGATTAAAGCTTTCTTTAAATGGGTCAGTGCGAGCATTTCGGTAGGCAGTCAGAAAGTGGAGTCCAGCAAAAAAGAAGTGATCGGTCTTGAAGACCTGCCACCGCCGCCGCCAGAAGTAAACGTGGTCTTATAATTTTATTAATTAAGGGGATGTCATGTCTGTCAGTCTGAGCAAAGGCCAGGGCGTAAGCCTGAAAAAAAATGAATACGATCTCTCGTCCGTTACTATCGGCCTGGGTTGGGATATTAATGAGGAAAAGAAAGGTTTCCTCGGCGGGATCTTTGGTAAAAAAGAAGAAGAATACGACCTTGATGTGATCGCTTTCCTGTGTAATTCAGCCGGAAAGGTGACCGATCTCGGCAATGTGGAAAATGGTAAACCAACGCTTGTGAATGGCGATATCATCTTTTTCAACAGCCTTCGCCATAAGTCAGGAAATATCTGGCTGACGGGCGATAACCGAACCGGAGCCGGTGACGGTGACGATGAGCAAATTATTGTGCGCCTGAATTCCCTTGACGCTCAGTACGAGAAAATTGTGTTCATCGTTCAGATCTACAATGGTGAAAAGCTCCAGCAGCACTTTGGTAAAGTTCAGAATGCCTTCATCCGGGCAGTAGATGCCCGTAATATTGAAATGGCACGATTCGATCTTTCTGGCGGACCCGCCTTCGCCAGCCAGCGCTCCATGGTTTTTGCCGAGCTGATACGCGAGGCTACAGGCTGGAAACTCAGGGCAATTGGTGAGCCTTCAGAATCAGATTCGTTTGTCTCGCACCTGAGGAATTACATGTGATGCGCCGCCTGCCTGTTTACCTTGTTATCGACACATCCGGCTCGATGCGCGGTGAGTCCATCCATTCCGTTAACGTTGGAATTCAGGCGATGCTTAGCGCTCTTCGCCAGGATCCCTACGCCCTCGAAAGCGTTCATATCTCCATTATCACCTATGACAATGGGGCGCGTGAGTTCATTCCTCTCACGCCGCTGGAAGACTTCCAGTTTTCTGATATCGTTGTGCCAAGCGCAGGCGGGACGTTCACCGGTGCTGCCCTTGAATGTCTGATGCAGTGTGTTGAACGGGATGTACGTCGCTCAGATGGTGATACAAAAGGAGACTGGCGTCCTCTGGTATTCCTGATGACTGATGGAACCCCTTCTGATGCCCTGGCGTACGGTGAAGCGGTAAAAGCGATTCGCGGCCGGGGATTCGGATCCATCATTGCCTGCGCCGTTGGTCCTAAAGCAGGCCATGAGCACTTAAAACAGCTCACCGATAAGGTTGTGTCTCTGGAGACGCTAGATTCAACCGCGTTTGCAGGTTTCTTTAAATGGGTATCGGCCAGCGTGTCTTCCGGCAGCACAAGCGCGGGGATCAATAACGGAACTGATACCCTTCCCCCTCCTCCACCAGAAATCCAGCTGGTGCTCTGACAGACAGAAAGGTGCTGCTTTCCGGGCAGCACCTTTCTGTACAGCAACGTTTTCTGCTGGCCGTACCAGCCGTACGAGGAAAATTATGAGACGCCTTCCCGTGTTTTTTGTCCTGGACTGTTCAGAGTCCATGATTGGTGAAAACCTGAAAAAAATGACTGATGGTCTGCAAATGATCGTCGGAGATTTAAGAAAGGATCCACACGCACTTGAAACAGCCTGGGTTTCGGTAATCGCATTTGCCGGTGTAGCCCGTACGATTGTACCTCTTCACGAAATTGCCTCGTTCTACCCTCCCCGCCTTCCCGTTGGCGGCGGTACGAGCCTTGGGGCCGCATTGCGTGAGCTGACCGTACAAATTGATACCCAGGTCAGAAAAACCACTCATGAGGCTAAAGGCGACTGGAAACCCGTCGTGTATCTCCTTACCGACGGACGTCCGACTGACGACACAACCGCAGAAGTGAAGCGCTGGAAGGATCACTACGCGAGTAAAGTGAATCTCATTGCCGTTGGCCTGGGGCCGTCAGCGGACCTGAATACCCTGCGGCAACTGACAGAGAATGTCATGCTGTTCACCGAGTCTCAGGAAGGGGACTTTACCCGCTTCATCAAATGGATCACAGCCTCGGTTACGGCGCACAGCCGCAGCGTCGGAGACGACAAACAACCTGAGCTCAGCCAGACTGAATACATAGTCCGGCTGGCCAAGGACGAGCCAGTAAAAGCGTACGACGAAATCTGCGTTACGCTTACCGGCCGTTGCAGCAAGACCCGTCGTCCGTATCTGATGAAGTATGAACGGCCACCAGCAAGGATTTCCGGGCTCGATTTCAGCCTGAACCTGAACAGCTTTAATATTGCCGGATGCTATCCCATCGATGAGGACTATTTTGCATGGTCAGATGCCACCGCTACCGGTTTGCAGGTAAACACCAGCGAACTGCATGGCGTACCGGGTTGCCCTCACTGCGGTAATGCCAGTGCGTTTGCCCTGTGCTCATGCGGAAAATTGCTGTGCATTGACGGCCCGGATGACGTGATCTGCCCGTGGTGTGAAACAGGTCTGTCATTCAGCAATGATGGCGGAAACACTAACTTCGACGTAAACAGAGGGAGAGGTTGATGTCGCAAAATGCTTTACTTGAAGAGAAGATTATCCGCTTAGTGCTGTCTGAGCTGGGCCACCCTGTAGAAGGTGAGCGGCTTTTTCTTCTATCGCACGACCCTTCCCTTACTGAAGAGATTATGCGGCTTAAAGAGCGGATTGAGAGCCTTGCACAGGGTTTATCTGCGCGGGTTAGCGAAGGTTATAACGACGCAGAGATCGCCCCCTCGTCAGCATCCAGCCTTTCCGATCAGCAACAAACGGTCGTAAGTGATGCAGATAACCCGGGCATTGACGCTACCGATACACCATTACTGCAACCCCTGCCAGAAAATGAACCTCATCCTCCGTTCTGGAAGCTGATGCCTTATTACGAATTTGATAAACCAGCACAGAGGGAAGACGAAAACCTGTCTTCCCTGGTATTAAAACCCGGGCAGATACCGACAGGCCAGCAGCGGGCCGGATTAGCTGTGCCACCTGCCGTTCCCCCGAGAGCTAAAATAGTTATTCCCAACGCCCGCGCAGGCGAACGTTTCTCTTCGCCGGTTGCTATAGTTCTGGATGAGGGCCAGCAGGCTACTGTCAGGGACGTTGTCTTTCCCAGGAACATTGGCCTGACCTTTGACAAAGAGCATAAGTTGCTGACAGGTACACCCACCGAAAGCGGCGATATAGAGCTTTCAGTACTCTGGTCATGCGCTTCGCACGACGAATGCGAAACAAAACAGCTTTTTATAGTCAATCCCGATCCGAGAAGCCTGTGGAAGGTGGTAGAGCCACCAGCAGGCGCTTCCTACCCTAAGTCCCATCTGGACGCTGCTGGCCTGGTCAGGGGTGACATACGTATTGCTGCCGCCAGTCGCCGGGGACGATCTCATGAGCATGCCGGGAGCTTCAGAGATGACGACTTCTATATCAACCACTGCCAGGAAACAGGATGGTCTGTCATGCTGGTCGCAGACGGGGCCGGTAGTGCGGTAAATTCCCGGGAAGGCTCCCGGATTGCAGTCCAAACGGCTGGCGATTACCTTTTCAATCAGCTCAGTGGTTTGAAAGGCGTCCATCTAAAGCAGCACATCACGGCGTGGGAAGGGAGCGATCAGCAGGCAACCATAAACGCCATGCTTCATCATTTTAAACAGGCAGCTACGCTCGCGGTCAACAGTATCCAGAACGAAGCCATTTGTGCAGAACAACCTGTGAAATCCTATTCAACAACCCTACTGGCAACTGTAGCGCTACGAACTGATAATGAGCTGTTTGCGGCTGCATTCTGGCTTGGTGATGGTGCGATAGGTGCATACAGCCCTTCCGGTAAAGTCAGGATACTGGGAAATCCCGATAGCGGAGAATACGCAGGACAAACCCGCTTTCTTGACCAGAGCATTATCGCAGACCCCTCGTTTAGCGGCCGCATCAGCGTGGGTAAATGGAATGATGTATCTCACTTGATCCTCATGACAGATGGCGTATCAGACCCTCTGTTTGAGACAGATAACGGGCTTCGCAGTGACGAAAAATGGACCCGTCTCCTTGATGAGCTCATCCCTGTCCTTACAGACGCCAGTATTGCGCCTGAGAGGTTAGGCGACTGGCTTAACTTTTTCTCCACAGGGAACCACGATGACCGCACTATTGCGGTGTTGTGGTAAGGGATACGCTTCTTCGGTGATCAATATGGCAAATATTGTTACGTGCAAAACAAAGGACGGCGAAACAGTCCAGTATGTTGACGAGGTAATTGGTTCGGGCTCGATGAAGGATGTTTACTTCTCGCCTGATAAATCATACGTCGTCGCTTTTTATCATAAACCGCAGAACGAGCAGGCCCGGGATCGGATTGATATGATCACCGGACGCTACAGGCAAAACATTTTTGGCCAGTCCGGAGGTGAATACTGGAAGGACCTGTTTTGCTGGCCGACCCACGTTGTTGAGCATGGGGATAAAATCGGCATCGTGGTTCCAACCTACAAAAGCTACTTTTTCTTTAAATACGGCTCTAAAAACGATGATTTTCTTGGCATAAAAGGCCGTGAAAAGGAAGGCAAATGGTTTGCCAGCGCCAGCAACCAGAATAAATTTCTCGACCCACGTGAACGAGGCAATACGCTTACCTATCTCAAGGTCTGTCTGCTGCTAACAAGAGCCGTCAGAAGGATGCATGCGGCAGGTCTCTGTCACAGCGATCTAAGCTATAAAAACGTGCTTATCGATCCAGAAATGGGACATGCCTGCATCATTGACGTAGACGGCCTGGTTGTCCCTGGAAAGTATCCTCCCGACGTCGTGGGCACCCCGGATTTTATCGCTCCGGAAGTGGTGAAAACCAGCCATCTTTCCAAAGAGGATCCGAACCGCGTATTGCCAAGCATTTCTACTGACCGTCATGCGCTGTCGGTGCTTATCTACATGTATCTGTTCTTCCGTCATCCGCTACGTGGCGGAAAAATACATGACATGTCGGATGAAGTACGTGATGAGACCTTATCTATGGGTGAGAAGGCACTCTTCATTGAACATCCGACAGACAAAAGCAATGCAGTCAAAGTCAGTCAGCTATCCTCCTTTTCACTGCCCTGGGCTGACCCGGAGAAAATTCCTTACACCATCATGGGCCCTTATCTGACGCCTTTGTTTGAACGCGCCTTTATTGATGGCTTACACGATGCCACTAAACGCCCGACCGCCGATGAGTGGGAAAGTGCCCTGGTTAAAACAGTCGATCTGATACAGCCCTGCCAGAACAAGGCGTGTGAACAGAAATGGTACGTTTTCTCAGGTAAGACAAAGCCGGTTTGTCCCTACTGCGGTACGCCATACAAGGGTAAATTACCGGTTCTAAATTTATATTCATCCCGAAAGGAAGGCAGTTATCGTCCTGACGATCACCGGTTGATGGTGTGGAGCGGGCAGTCAATCTATGCGTGGCATGTGAATCGCCTCATTGCGCCAAATGAGCGCACAACCGATGCACAAAGGAAACGAGTTGGGTATTTTGTTTTCCATAACGATCAGTGGTGGTTAGTAAATGAAGGCATAAATGGGCTTATGTCATTACCGGATAAACGACAGATTGCCATTGGTGAAAAAATTGAACTGACGAATAACGCTCAGTTTGTTCTGTCAAAGGAGGAAGGCGGCAGGCTAGTCGTCGTTCAGTTAGTAGAAAACTAACGTGTAGTGGTCAAGTAATACTGGCCACAGTTTTACAGTAAAAATGGTATCTGTTCTCTGACTCTTCCGGCGTCAGCCCACCGTTATAATGGTGAGGTCTGACGCTGTTGTAGTAGTTCAATATGTAATCATTAATTTGCTGCCGGGCCTCGTCCTTGCCTGCGTAACCATTCGTTGGCACCCATTCTGTTTTCAGACTGCGGAAGAAGCGTTCCATGGGGCTGTTATCCCAGCAGTTTCCCCGCCGACTGACGCTTTGATTTATTCTGCAACGCCAGAGAAGTTGTTGATATTTAAGGCCTGTATACTGGCTTCCCTGGTCGCTATGGAACATGACATCCCGGGGTTGGCCACGCGTCTCATAGGCCATCCGCAGGGCACTGCTTATCAGTGCGGTATCGGCATGCGCTGACAGACTCCAGCCGATAACCCTGCGGGCAAAAAGATCCATAACAACCGCCAGATAGCACCAGCGATTTCCTGCCCAGAGATACGTAATATCTCCACACCATACCCGGTCTGGCTCCGGTACTGCGAACTGACGCTCAAGCAGATTCGGCAGGCTGGTATGCTCCTGACGGGCATTTTTATACTGATGTTTTCCGGGCTGACAACTGCTCAGGTTCAGATATTTCATCAGACGCCCGGCACGGTAACGGCTCATCGGGACGCCGTTTTGAGTCAGCATTTCAGCCAGAGTGCGCGCGCCCGCAGAGCCCCGACTTTGGTTCCACGCCCGGCGTATTTCGCTGCACAACCTGACTCGTGCCGGATTAACCGTATCGCGTCGTTTTCGCCAGTACCGGTAACTGCTGCGGTGTATTTCCAGAGCAGAACACAGGCTGACAACCGTGTGGCTGTCACTTAGTCTGGCGGCTATCGTGAACCGTTCAGCGAGTCGGACATTAAGAGCGCGGTAGCCTTTTTTAATATCGTATTTTGTTCCTCCAGACGGCGAACTTGCTTTTCCAGCTCGCGGATACGTTGCTGGTCTGGAGTAATGGGTGTGGCAGAGGGCGTAATCCCCTGGCGCTCTCGCCTGAGCTGGCGTACCCAGCTCTCAAGCGTGGTTGAACCGACATTCATCGCTTCACTGGCCTGTCGATATGAGTAGCCCTTATCAACAATCAGCTGTGCACATTCCAGCCTGAACTCAGGGGGGAAGGTTCGTTTGGTTTTCTTGTTCATTAAGTCACCTGTTTTGTGTTGTGGTGAGAATATCACCTTTCATCAGGTGGCCAAATTTAGTGTGCCACTACAACGGACGCCCATAACGACTAAAACGTTCTGGCAGAATACTGAACCTGTTTAATGAATCACTATATTAAGCTGTGTCAAATTTAAGCTGCCAGAAAAACTGACTGTCTGTGCCGGATATGCGGTTCACCGCCTGCGGCAAGGGTTTAATGCGCAAAGCTCAAGTTGTTTATAAAAGTGAATAGTTTTGTGGCTCTACCCTGCCGCCCTCCTTTACGGCCTAGTGGGAGCGAAGCTGCAAAATGCGAATTTTAATAAATAGTGAAGTTTAATCCGGCAAAACAATCAGATTTATCCTCTAAAGGTTCTCAAGATGTTCCTTTTGTTTTTTTAAGCCTGAAATTCTGTGTAACTTCCAATATATGAAAGGTGATCGCTAAGGCAGTCACCGAACTCGATAATAAAACCACTAATCGCCAGTCGCCAGTTCTGGAGCGGTATACTCCATTTTTTCGACGCATCCTTGATCGGCAGAGATATAATCTTCCGTACCGGTCATCTGTCGGGAACATTTTGCGTTTATAACTTGATAAGGTACAGTGGATCCCATATATGTATATTGAGGATGTCCCTCTGAAACTCAGGAATCCGTATCATGGGTTTAAAACCAGGTCCCAAACCAATTGCCAAGTCAACAGGAAAGCCAGATCAACGTCGTCGCGATAATAAGGATACGCCCGGTAATACACCCGGATTGAAACCCAGTAAATCTACCGGGAAATGATAATGAAGGGTATAAGTTTCGTACTTATACCCTTATTAGGAACGAAGTTGCAAACTTCGGTTACTGGAGTGGAACATCCCAGCGTTTTACAGCTGTCGCTGAAACCGGTACGCAGTAAGCGGCATCTTTCTGGAGTTTAAGCCTGACATCTGTATCGAACTCAGAATCCAGCGGATTAAATTTCCAGCTTTCCCTATAGGATTTGATTATTTCTTCAGGGCAAAGAAAACTGAATTGATTGGTGGTAAATATAGAAACAGCCCGAACCGAGTAATATTCTCCTGCTTTGATTTTTTTCCTATCCCAAACTGAATTAGAAAAAAACTCCTCCGGATACTCGCTAGATTTTATAATATAGCTGTGGGTGCTGAAATCACTTATACCTGAAAGTTTAATGACGGAATGAGTAAATATAACAGGTAAAACAGTTATTTTTGTAGAAATAAATAACAGTATCATCAGAGACACTATCAGGGAAGTGCTAATTTTTTTGGGGAGTTTATCCTTGGCATCCATTCTGAGGTAAACGAGGCCAGGCAAAATTGTCATAAAAAAAACCATATAAGACATGAACGCCATTCCGGCCACGATCCTGAAACTTACCTTTTCAGTTGAAGCAGAAATATTCCTGAATACTATTTCCAGTGGAAACACCTGAAGATGCGCCAGCAGTGCTATACAGAGCGGGATGGCCACATAAATCTGGCATCGCCGCATCCATCTCACCTTCGTATTTTTAATTGATAAGTCGTGTTCTAGATATTTTCGGCTTATCAGGCAGGAAATAATTATGGTCAGTACACCGATACTTAGCAAAGACAGCCAGCCTGAATTATTTTTTACGGCCTGGCTGAAATCGAAAGCATAGTAAAATACATAGATAAACGCCATCGGGAACAGTCCTGACAGCATCAGTATCGATAAAAAGTTATTCTGAATTTTATTGTATGTAGGAAGATTATTGATGTCCAGAGGAATGATAATCGGCATGAATATAGAGATTATAAAAAAGATAAATAACAGAATCGCTAATGAGAATACGGCTGCGCAGCAGACCATAGCGAATAGACTCTTGATGCTCATCACCTCAAAGAAAACATCGAGTCTGTCAAGACGACTGAAATATCCCCAGAGCACAGTCAGCGCGATCCCTGATATGATGCCAGACGGAGTTAATACCGAAATTAACAGCGTCTTCCATTTTTGATTCATTGTTAACATTCCCTCTTTATTATGGTGGTTAAGCTAAATTAGCAGCGTTACAGCGTACAGGCACCTACCCGAATCTGACCGTCAACAGCTGTTCGAGCTGCAATGACCGAAGAATGGTTTCAGTTTTTTCTGCTTATTAAAATGTACCTTTGAAAAAGTAGACTTTCTGCGGTACGCTCTGACAGTAAGTTTGCCCCCGATTTTTTACGCAGCGCGCCGGACGGAGCCCGACATGATCCTGATTCCCGATGACGAACCGGAGCTGAGTCTGCCCGCAGCCAGTGAGGAATTCCTGCCGGCGCTGTCAGGTGAGAATGCCCCGGTCAGCCCGGCCCGGGCCTACCTGCTTTCACTCAATTCCCACCGCAGCCGGCAGACCATGGCCTCGTTCCTGAACATCGTCGCCGTTATGCTCGGAGCTGCCTCCCTGGAGTCCTGCAGCTGGGGCAGCCTGCGGCGCCATCACGTGATGGCCGTGACCGAACTGCTGCGCGACACCGGCCGGGCCACCGCCACCGTCAACACCTATCTTTCGGCACTCAAGGGCGTGGCGAAGGAAGCCTGGATGCTCAGGCTGATGGACGTGGAGAGCTTCCAGCACATCCGGGCGGTCCGTAACCTGCGCGGCAGCCGTCTTCCGCGCGGCCGGGCCCTGCCGCCGGAGGAGATCCGGGCGCTGTTCGGTGCTTGCGAGGCCGATGACTCCAGCATTGGGGTGCGCGATGCGGCGATGCTGGGTGTCATTCTCGGCTGCGGCCTGCGACGCTCGGAGGCCGTGGGGCTCGATTTGTGTGACATTGTCACAGATGAGCGGGCGCTCAGGGTACTGGGTAAGGGGAACAAGGAAAGGCTGGCCTATATGCCGGCGGGCACCTGGCAGCGGCTCAGAAAGTGGATCGATGACGTGCGGGGAGAAAAAGACGGGCCGCTATTCACCCGTATCCGCCGCTTTGACACCCTGACGAACGACCGGCTTACCGACCAGACGGTGTACCATGTCCTGCAGGTGCGCCAGCGCCTGGCTGGGATTGCAAAATGCGCACCGCACGATTTAAGGCGAACCTTTGCGACCTCCATGCTGGATAACGGCGAGGACTTAATCACTGTAAAGGATGCCATGGGGCATGCCAGCGTCACCACCACCCAGCAGTACGATCGCCGCGGCGAAGCGCGCCTGCGCACGGCTCGTGACCGTCTGGATCTGATATGAACTTAATAACATACCAAGATGATAAGTTAACAAGATAGTGTGCAAAGATGCTCGCAGGCTGCGCGATTTTCTCGAATGGTTCAACAGTGGAACTTCCGTTAAAGTAGGTCTGCCGGTTATCCTGCTTCCCCTTCTGAACCGGGGTGGTTTGGATATGCGGGATGGCCGGTCCTTTTCGTTCTTTCGCCGGGTACCATATGTGATTTTGAGGGTTATGAAGCGTGAAAATCTTCTGCAACTTCAGAAAAGTAGCTGAGTAACCGGGTATCTCTCGCTGGCATACGTTCATGAGCCGGTGTTATCAGCCCCATCAGCAGAAAGCGGCCGCTATCCCACATGTGTTCTGTGTAAATGAGATAATGATCTGAGGTACGGTTGTAATTCTCTTGTCTGGCACTCCAGGTGAGCTGGAAATGCAGATTAACGTGAATATGCTGGACGTTAGCATCGACAGCGAATGGCGGGAAATCAAAGGGGGCGTCCCTTCCAAGGAGATTCGACGGTGCGCCAGTTGATTTATACGTGATGAACTCTGCCTGTAGCTGACTCTCCAGCTCAGGGTAAACGGCAAACGTGGGCTGGAAAAACGAATCCCACGTGACATGACTGTACTCAGCCGTTAACGCCATTTGGCCGCAGCCCTGTCGCCTGAATCCAGCAGGTGATTCATGGCCGAGAGGTTGATTCCAGAGTCACGCACTTCTGTCGTTCGCGTGATTTGATCAATCAGACTAAGGTAGTTTTTGGTCGCAAGACTGACCATCTTAATGGCCTTAAAGAACGCAAACTCAACAGAATTCCTGTCATACGACTGAATGATGTTTTTTTCCGGCAACATCAGAACAAAGGACTCTGCGATACCTGCGACATGGATAGTATGATTTCTGATGTCGCTGGCGACTTTGATAGCGCCGGAGAAATCGCTGTCTGCATACCGGGCCAGCTCAATGCGACTTGAGCGTAATTCTTCAGCTACGTCATTGAGAGCAACAGTGAGCTCGCTGATATCGGTTTTGTTGACTCTGGAGCCCATTTCGTAAACCCGTTCAACAATCGTAGGCTGACACGCAACCGCTTTGGGTTGCGGCTGGAAACTGGCAAGAACCAGTGCCACTGCGGCCTGCAAGTGCTGGATTTTAAATTTCACGACGACGGACTCCATAATCATCATCTCTCGACGAGGCGCTGCATTTTACTACTGAACTTAACTATATGCTAAAAAAAGTTGGTTGCATATGTGGCTGGCACAGCAAACAGGAAATTGAAATCCTCTATCTGGCCGTGGCTTTCAGGATTGCTGCCTGGAGTCTTTCAGCGGTTACGGCTTCCGGGAAAACCGTGATGGTATCAGGAGTCGCTCCGCTAACGGGCATGACGATGATCCCCGGCGTTCCGGTGAGTCCCAGCGCCTCAGCCAGGTTACTGTTTTTCTCCAGGGATGCGGTATGGTCGCCAGGAGCTGGGGTGGTCAGTCCCGCCTTTGACGCTGCTCCGTGAATATCCTCCGCCGTCAGTTTGCCTTCATTATGACCGGTGGCGTAGATGGCATTGTGATAGGTGACATAGGCCTGCGGCCCTTTCTTTTGCCAGACCGTCAGCCCCTGCTGTGCTGCCTGAAATGAAGCTTCCCAGCGACCACCAAAAATTGGCCACTCCTTAAAGTGGTAGCGGACGTCCGGCTGCGCTTTCATAACCTTCTCCAGCTCCGGCGCAAAGCGGCTGCAGAACACGCACTGGTAATCAAAGAATTCAATCACCGCGACTTTTGCATTTTCAGGCCCGTAAGCCGGTGTGTCCGGATCATGCAGAAGGTTCGCCTGATTCTCCATCACGCTGAGTGCAAACATTTTCTGCTTACGTACCTCCTGCTGTTCCTGCAGCTTTTGACTGACCGTCACGAGAATCTCCGGGTGGGAGATCAGATAGTCGGCAGCGATTTCTCCGATACGAGCCTCCTGCTCCGGACTGAATACCGCCTGAGGGGCCGAAGCGTGTGCCATTGAAACAAAGCCAATGTATGTTGTAACTATTAATGCAGTTAATTTGTTTGCTTTCATAGATTGATTCTCATGGTCAAAAGGGGATTAACGTTCTTTCTGAATGGTTCGGGTGAGAGTCTGTTCTTCACGCTCCGGCGTGCGGCCGCGTTCAGTATTTTCTGCCGCCCTGAGCATGTCGCGTTCCGCGTTTGCCAGATCTGCAATCACACGCGATGCCCGCGACTGTTCACCGGATGCCTTGTCAGCACCTTCCAGCTCACTTCTGACGCCTGCAGCGGCTTTTATTTCCCGTCCATCGGTGTTTTCCTCACCTCTCACCCTGGCGATTACATCTGCATCTGGGTTGAGTGGTTCCGGTTTACGCGGGTTAATGTCTTCCGGTTTCAGTCTGATCACCTCTTCCTGTGGAACTTCCGCTAGCAACGACTCCGGCTGCCTGCTCCGACTGGCTTCTTCATTGCGAACCAGGTCTGCCAGCATTTGCTCACGCAGCTGCTGTACGCTCTGTTCGTCCGTCAGCGTGGAGACAATACCTGGTGACACATCCTGTTTTGTCCCACCGCTTACCTTAAGCAGCCATGCTGAAGGTGGTTCATCACCGGTTTGCCAGACCACGCCGTCCTTTGGATTATTTCGTACTGCATCGAGTGCAGCCGTCAGGTCGCTGGCCACTATCGTGTTTCCGGACTGACTCCGCTGCAGCACGGCGCCACGGGCGCGTTCTGTCATGACCATCCGGGTCTCACCCTGCGTCATCCGTCCTTCCGGGCTGGCAACCAGGGAAACCAGGGCCAGGCCCGCACTCCTGCCATTGTTGTCATACACCGGCAGCGCCAGCGCCGGTTCAGGAAAGCGCCGGGTGGCCGGGATGATTTTTGCCGTCAGTGACGCATCCTGCATGCCCTGATGGCGCACCCAGGCGCGACCGATGGCCGTTTTATTCACCGGCTGCCCCATTGCCCAGATGGCTTTCGCCTGTTTGCGCTGCGTTTCTGGTGCCAGCGCATCGTGCGCCGTTTTGATATCACGCTCCGGCGTTTTTACCGCCTTAACCCAGTCCGCTTTCCCGTCGGTGTATATCTGGACGTGCTCTTTCACGCGTGAGGCTGAAATGTAGAAGGCACGACGGGAAGCCAGTGCCTTACGTCCGTCTTTCGTGCCCTCAAGCGCAATGACATAATCGCTACTGGCCCCCTGTGCGCCGTAGCCGGTGACGGCCCAGCCGTAGTCGAGATGCTGCTGCGCCCGGACCTTCTCCGGATTGATGGTGACGCGACCGTTCTCCCCCTTCAGACGGATATTCCCCTCCTCGCTGACCGACTCCACCGTATAGCGCTGGTTGGCCATCTGCCCCTGTTCGCGATCGGTCGCCGTGAACTTAAGCAGATCGCCGGAACGGACTTCCATCTCGCTGCGGCGAAACAGCTGCACGTCACCGGTGATCAGCTCCTTCGGTGAAACCAGAGCAATCTTCCCTTCCTCATCACGTACCGTCACCGTGCTGCCGTTACGGTCAACGGCCACCACATCCTGGTAGCGGTCACCGCGTTTAACCACCATTCCCGGCTCCCAGGCCTCTGTTTTATTGAACGCATGGCGGGTATGGGTGATTTTATCGAGCACAGGCACCTTAATGGCCTTCTCCCCCAGTTCTCCCCGCGCTGCCAGCGTGGCATGGATGCCGGCATTTATCGCCTTACGGTCGGCGTTCAGCTGCGCAATGATGAGCGTACGGGACCGCGCCTCCGGTGTCCGGTCCTTCCAGTCAGCCACGATGTCGTTAACAGGCGTTTCCGTTTCCTGAATCGCACTCTCCGGGAGCGCGGCTGAAGCGCTACGCGCCACGCGGTCAGCCGGCTGGGTTTCAATCCGCTGCAGGGCCGCATCGATCCGGTTATCAATGATGTCGTGAACGGCGCCGCGCAGCTGCAGGTCTTTCTGACGGACGATTTGCTTCATGATGGCCACATCCATCGGGCTGCGCTCCTGCATCAGCTTAAACGGCGCGCCCACGTCGACCGCTTCAAACTGGTCGATATCCCCCATCGAGACTGCACGTCCGCCGCCGCTGGCAATGGCCTGGAACAGTGCCGCCGTATCCTGGTTGCCTGCCATTGATGACTCATCGATAAGAAACACCTGTCCTTTATAGTCAGGCTTCCCGCCTCCGGCCGTCGCCTGGTCATGCTCAACGACAAAGGATTTGATGGTCTGCGCCCGGACACCGACGTCGCTCATTTCTTTCACCGCCTGGTGCGTAGGAGCAAGCCCCGTCATCACCGGACGAACGTCCGCCGGTAGGGTCTCCAGTGCAGATATCACCGCCTTCAGTTGAGTGGTTTTCCCCACGCCAGCATAGCCCTGAATCCCGATAAACTGATCCGTGGTACCCAGCACCAGGGTGGTCGCCTTTTTCTGTCCATCCGTCAGGCCGTTCAGCACGGCCTCCGGTACCTGTTCCAGCAACGGCTGCTGCGTACCTTTCCCTTCCTCCACCACACGCAGAATGGCTTTCTCCATCTCCCAGGTGGACCGGGAAACCAGTACCGGCTCTCCCCCTGCGGATACGGACAACAGCTCGCCATTTTTAATCATCGCGCCAATTTCATTCCCGATGGCTTCAAGGTCGGGATGATATTTCTGCGCTTCCGTCGCCAGCTTAAGCTCGCTGATCACCACGGTGCGCTGGTCGTTAATGGCACGCCAGACGGCCAGGCCCGCGTCAGTCCGGACTCTGTCATGTAGTGAATCAACCGCCTGACTGATGTCCTGGTGACCGCTCAGGTTTCTGACCAGCTGCACGGGAGAGGCATTTGTCTTCATGCGCTGCAGCCGGGCTTCAGCCCGGTCCTGTACTTCGGCTGTGAACACTTCCGCCCGGTGGCCACTCTGTGCCAATGAGTTCATGGTCTGGGTCGATATGTCGCGGCTGTTCAGCGCGGCCAGGACCACCCCGGTGTCGTTATCCCGTCCACCCGGCGCGGTCACGTAAGCATGTGACAGATAGAGCGGCTGGTCTTTTGGCAGCGTCAGGGTGTCTTCCCCCCGTTTCACCTCAATCCCCTTTTCACTTATCCCGGTCACCTCAAGACGATCTTTGGCCTTCAGGCTGTGCTCGCGGTCGCCCGCCACGGACAGCAGTTTTTCGCCGGTGGCCACGCTGAGGGTTTCACGGCTGAAGAGACGCCAGTCAGCGCTGATATCACCGATTTTCATCCGGGTCAGCACGCCATCACCATCGATGAGCGAGAGGACTCGCGTATCCTCATGCACCCGGTCAATCACATAGGACTTACGCTCTTTTGCGTCCGCGCGATCTTCAAGCACCATGCCGGGACGGTATGAACCGGGCATGCGGCGCGTTTTGCTGTCGAGCCAGACCGGCTGCCGGGCCTCTATCTCCACGCCATCGCGGCCCAGCTGCCCTGCGTTCTGCAGCGCCTCACGTACCAGGCCCGTCAGCTGTGCCTGTTCACGTCTGCCGACCACGACGGCGGTGACGTTTTCAGTTCCTCCGCTCAGCTCTGCAAACCGGTTGGCCAGCGCCTCGTAACGGTCGCGTTTGTTCGGAATACTGACCACTTCGGCCTCCAGTCTGGGCGCCGGCTCAGTGCGGCGGGAGCGGGCAACCCCCGCGGACTCCAGTACGGACATGGCATTACCGTTCGCCTGACGCCCGGCACTGTCGAGAAAGACCAGCTGTGCGTCCTGCGCGCGCGCTTCGCCCAGCAGAACCAGCGTCTCCTTTAGCCCCAGACGCTCTGCCCCTTCGATAATCAGCGTGCTCTGGGGTTTCAGGTGGAAATCACCGCTCAGAACATGCTGCCGGCTGATAATCCGTTCCCGCAAATCGTCGGATTTCGCCAGCGAAATGGCGCGCTCGGCAGAGCTGGCCAGCACCTGAACGTCACGACCGTTCGCGCCGGCAATACCGGCCAGCTGCGCGGTCAGGTCCCGGATACCCGCTACGCCTGACGGGGCATTCATCAGAACCAGGGCGTCTTTCTCCACGACTTCCAGCGCCGCCGGCGCGTACTGCGCCGGACGGGTGAAACTGACGACTTTTGTGGATTTGAGATGTTCCTGACTCAGCGCCTGGATCGAGAGTTCATCCAGCAGGTGAATACGGGAGGTGAAGACCCCTTTCTCACTGTCCAGCGGCACAATCATGCCGTCCTTCAGCGCCGCATCGATGGCCACGCGAATATCCTGAATCTCCGGCAGCTGTTCGCTCAGCTCCGCCGTGGTCATCATCAGCTCGCCAAAGGTGAAGCGCGTTTTACTGTCGCTGAGCTGCGAGATGGCCAGACGGACAGCCTCAGTCAGTTCCGGGCGGGGTATTTCAGTGTCCAGCTGCGCTGCAGGAAAGCTCCTGGTCGCCGGCGTCTTTTCGGGTCTGGTCTGTGCCGGCTGACTCAGCGTGTCAATCTGCTGTGGTACAGGCTGACGGGACTGGCTCTCCCGTTCTGCGGGTTGAGCAGGTGTATCGACGCTCTTTTCTGCCGTGGACGACGTCTGCAGAGAAGCCAGTTCAGGCCCGGCAGGAACCGGCTTAGCCAGGTGATCTCGCTCCGGATGAGTCGCGGTCTCACGAAGACCTGCATCACGCGGCACCACGCTCTCCTGATACGCCTTCAGGTCAAATCCCTTCTCCTTCATCTGGCCCAGCCAGCGCTCCATCAGGCGCATACGTGAAGGGTCAACTTTCGCCCTGCGGGTGTCTTTGGCGGCCACATCCCGGCTGCGCAGCGTGGCTTCAGCCCCCACGGCCCCCTGAATTTCCCGGCCCCGTGAAGAATATTCGTCCCTGACGTCTTCCGGAACGCCCATGATCTCCCACATACCATGCTTGCCTACTTCTTCCACTTCATGACCGAGTGCTTCAACCCGCTCACGCAGCGCGCTGCGATAGATTTTCCCGAGCGTGACCTGGTGCTTCATGACGGTCTCGATAAAGCCGGCGTTATGGATATAGTCCGTGGCCAGGGCTTTCCATTTGCCCGCATACTCCGTCATGTTGGCAATCAGGAGATGGGTGTGCAGCTGCGGGTCAAGATTGCGCGAGGTATCATGCGTATAGGCGGCCGCTACCATCTTGCCGGTGTGTACGATGGACGTAACGCCGTCTTTCGTATCGCGGGCCGAGATGAGCTTCTCCACATAGCCGGCCGCCACACGGACGGCGTGATTATGCGCCTCCACCATTTCTTTATCGTTACCGATGAGTGCCAGAATAGACACGCTTTTGGGGGCTGAAAAGGTCAGGTCATGACCCGGGCGGTGGACATGCTGTCCGTTAACCTCCTTGCCAAGCCGTGAGCCGTCCGGAAGACGCCCCTCGAGCACGGCCGTCAGATCATCGCCACGGACATTGCCCTCAAGGCCCAGCGCTTTTGCACCTTCCCCCATCCAGAGGCTCTGAAGGCTGCCCAGAAAATAGTAGTTATCGGAATTGCTGTAGTAGCCTGCAGCCTCGCCGGCTGACGCTACTGGGGCGACTGACATCATAATTCAGGCTCTCTGTCGTAATAGTAATGGTCGTTTTCGTCGTAACCCGGATCGTCCGCGTGACGGTGAAGTAAAATGTTCTCTTCTTCCTGCGCCAGCTTGCGATGTGTGCTGTGGGCTTCATCCGGGGTTTGCGGTGTCACTGACTTCCCTGCCGTCGTCAGACTCAGGCCACCGTCAGGCAGTGCCGTCACCTTCATATCCAGGTTCATGGATTCGCCCGCATTCTCGCTGGCCTGATCTTCGCCTCCGTCTGAGGTGGCTCCGGTACTGAGCCGCCGTTTCAGCATTCCCAGCGCGCCAGCCGCAGCAGGCTCGGAGGGAATATCCAGCTGGGTTCTGCTGCGGATTTTTTGCAGTGCTGCTGGAATTTCCGGATTAAGGGACGCGGTCCCTTTTTGATGATTTGGTGCAGGTTTCGAGGGCCGAAGAGAGACAACATTGTCTTTTTTGTCTCCGGTGACAGGGGCTGTCACCGGCCTGTGATTTTCAGTTACTGCTGGTTCTTTTCGCGATATGTCTGGCTCCCTGACTGGTACTGGCTTCCGTTCAGGCGCAGCGCTGCGCGAGGGTTTCGGTTCCTCCATTCGGGTACGAGCCACTTTTTCGACGACCGGTGTTGCCTGTGAGCCGGATGCCCCTGCAGAAGAAACCGGAGCGGGACCGTCATCTGCAGAGGATGTCTCGCTCCCCTTCTCCAGCACTTCGTCACCGGTCGGGAACGTCAGACCTGCAATGGCCGCTGCACGCTCATTCTCCTGAATAACCCTCTCCAGCTCCGGGCTGAGCGCATCGCGGATATTGCGCTCGATAAGGCCAGCATGGCGTTTTTTGAATGGACGGTATTTCAGCTTCAGACGGACGACCGGATACTCACCCGGGAGGCGCACGTAGAAGTTGAGGTTTGGCAGACGCATGATTTGCTCGTAGTCGACAATCGGGTTATTCACCTCGTCCTTACCGAGCGACACACCGTCACGCACCTGATCCAGACCGTAGCTGTTCTGCTCACGGATTTTGCGCTTACGCTGGTTGCCCAGCTCCTCTTCAACTACTTTGGCCATCTCGGCGCTCGGCGAACGTCCGTACATACGGGTGTTCATCAGGTCAAAGATGCTTTTTGCCAGCTCGCGGCCGTAGACGTGAACCAGTTGCGCCATGTTCTGCATTCCCAGCACGAAACATCCGCCGAATTTACGTGCTTCCGCCAGCGTTTCAGCCAGCTCCGGGATGCGCTGAAGGCTCGGGGCTTCATCAAGAATGAACCACACGCGGCGCTCACTGTTTTCCCCCATGCTCTGCAGTAACAATGTGGCCAGCGACACCCAAAGTGAGATCAGTGGTCGCACACTCTTGCGATGTCGGGCCTGAGTGGAAATAAACAGCCAACTGTTGTCATAACGCTCCTGCGTCATCCACTCCCGAATGGTGAAAGGTGGCTTGGTGCCGTCATCCAGACCCTGAAGAAATCTCAGCGCTTTGGCATAGTTGGTTACCACCGAGCGAATGGAGATGGCTGTTTTCTCGATCTTCTCCTCAACCAGGTTGGCTGAAGGCGTATTGACAAGATATTCACGCAAACTTTTCATGCTGAGTGACAGCAGGGTTTTGAGGAACTTCTCTATACTCCTGTCCGGGTCAACCGACATCCGTATAGCGAGGTCAGCGCAGATGGTACGTGAGCTTGAAACCCAGAACGGATCGGATTCCCCTTCTACCGGAATGAGGCTGGCTGCCAGGTTGTCATAGTCGACCGCATCAATACATTCCCCCCACATCTGCCAGTTGGCACAGCGTTCGTCGTGGGCATTAAGAATGAAATCGGTGGAGGGGTTGTAGTGGGTTTCAGTGAAGGTGCAGCCGGAGTCGTAAATGATAGCCCTGTCACCACGTTTGCGTATGTAGTCCAGAAGCCAGCGGATGATGGTCGATTTACCCACGTTAATGGTGCCATGCATGAGGAAATTCATTACCTCAGCCCTTTTAACCATGTGTAAATCAGCCACCCGCAGATCGGACAATTCACCGTTTTGGCGCAGCAATTTATTCACTTCCGCTGGCTTGTCGGTCAGCTGCATGCCGGAGAGATATTCATCCTCGCTCTCCTTTCTGCCGATATTCGCGATAAACCAGGTCACGGCGATAAACACCACCATACTGAACAGCCCGCTGGCACCGGCTGCCCAATGCAGCTCACGCAGGCACTGGTCGCCCATCGCCTGCATGTACGGGTCGGTATAAATCTGCGGCAGGGTCATTTTCAGCACCATTGCCGTCGCGGTAGGCGCATACCAGTAGTGAACGTCGTAGATTTTTGGCGTTCCCGATGCCGGCATCAGATCGATAAAGCTGCTGTTGATACTTGCGAACCACCACAGGGAACCGTTATCCAGGGCTTCCTGAGGGATTCGCCAGAGAAAGATGGCGGTAGTCAGTACGGCGAACAGGATGAAGATCCAGAATCCTATCCAGTTGTTAACCTGAATGAACATGCGCCAGCGGTAGGCGGTCATCTGCCCGCCCTGGGTGAGGTTTTTTCCTGCGAAGCTCATAGAGTGTTGTCCAGCCGTTATCGCATCACCTGCGTGGTGATGTTCGTTATCAGAGAAGAAACGTTGAAAAGGGTGATGAAAAAATGTGGTACCGCGTGGGGGGTAATCGTCAGGTTATGCCATCTGACTCAGTTCATACCTGGCCTGCTGACATCCGTCCTCCCAGTCCTGTTTATTAATGTATGCAGCCACAGAACGGACCGACGAGGCCACATCCTTATAAACCGGTGAATGCCACTCCCGGGGCTCCAGATCATAAAGGGTAAATTCATAGCCAGCCCAGAAAGCTACAATGGTCATACCCTGCCCCTCAGGAAGTGAACCAAATACATTCATCCAGGCCCTTGCTGCCATCAGCTCGCTTTCCAGATGGATAAGCGACCAGAATTCAGCTGAGTAATCTGCACGTTCATTTATCTGATGCATCATGATGGACGAACTCCTTTGAAATTAAGGACGCAACGCTCGCCGCAGACAGGGCTGCGCCTGGCGCAGCCATGCGAGGAAGCGTAATTACTGGTAACTGACAGAAAGCACAGACGCACCCGGCTCCGGAAAGAACACGGTGAATATCAGTCTGAGGGGGAACAGGCTGTGACGGTCGCCACAGCCGCAGGTTATTACATGATGCCGGCGATGGATTTGGCCAGCTGAGCTTCCAGGACAGGTTTCGCCTCTTCGAACTTGAGGTTTACCTTGTTGGCATTGGATACCACACGGGTCTGGTATTTGGCGCGGTTACCCTGTTCTGAGCTGGTTTGTAGCTTGACGACTGAGGTCCCCTGCTTCAGTGCAGCGTTGCGCCAGCTGAAGACGAGTTATACGCCGTAATACCCGCGCCGAGTGCCGCTCCCATTGCCGCACCTTCGTACCCGGTCTTGAGGAAGCCCTGCGCATCACGCAAATCCATTTTTTCTGCTTTCAGTACGTTCGCCTGAATCCAGTAGTAGGCGGTGTCAGGAGAACTGGTTACGCGGTAGCCTTTGGCGGCCAGTTCATTTGTAATTTGTGCCTGCAGACCGGACATGTCCTTGTCGGAAGTATTACGGATCTGCAAATAAACAGTCTTCTCTGATGATGGTTCCAGCCAGATGGTTTCACTCATCTGAGTTTTGACATCGAGATCACGCTTCTTCACCGCCGTGGACATGGCACCACAACCAGACAAAGCGAGAGTAGACGCGATCAGACCAACAACGGCTAATTGTTTTAATTTCATGAATTCATCCTGTGCATAGAAAAACGTCCCCGTTAGCGTGATATAGCTAACAGAGACGTTATCAGCTGATTTGAAAGGAAATTTAGGTTAAAAATGATTTGGCTTTGATAACTACAATAATTAAGGGGGCCATTGCCCCCTTACTTTCAGTATCCCCGGTTAGGGTCATACGTATTTGAAGGTTCGTTGAAGTTTGTTCCCCAACTGTTTCCGTGTATATCCAGGCCAGAGATGCCACCAACCATTGGCATTCCTGACGCAGGGTTCACAGTTATTCCGTTGCTAAACGAATCGTTGAAGGATGTAGTCATAGGAATATTGGTTATGCCACCATCCTGGATACTCATTTGACTGCCTGAAAAACTGATAATTTTGTTGTCAGTAGTGCTTATGAGCTGAGCTTCATTATCTGTCAAAACATGAGCTCTCCCATTCCGGATAACATATACCCGGCCATCATCTTCATCCTTAAGAAGGGTATTATCCTTGTAAGTAATAGGCCGTAAGACTACTCCCGCAAAGATGAAAGCTATCAGCGAGTGAACAGCTATGCCTGCTATTAAAGCACTTTCGGTATCATTTCCTACAAACTCCACCAAGAAAGTTAGTAAGCCTGCAAGCAGCGTGTTAAACAGGAGAGTCGCTTTTAGGTTCATCCCTTTTTTGCTGCTTCGTAACTTCCAAAAGCAGAAAATATAGATGGCGCTGGGGATTACTGATAAGAGCATGCTCTTAGCCATAAATGGCACGTCAAAAAGTAATTGCAGGCTTAAAGAATAAGCTGCATAAATGCCGATTGGAATGAAACAACAATAAGCACTTACCTTTTTGGTCATTTTATCCTCCAGTTTTCTTCCTTAATTCTGCCACTCTCTGTTGCAGCTCATCTGGTTGGAGATCATTAAACGGATTGAGTTTACTTGATTGATCCAGTTCAGCTTCAGCACGACCAAGCTTGAATCGCCCTTGACCGATTAAGTTTTCTCCTTTCAGGATATCACTGGATGCCTGAACAGTGGATTGTTTTTTATCAATTTCCCCAGCAGATTCGTTGATTTTATGCTCATTTTCAGATCTTTGTTCCGCTACACGTCGCTGGATATCATTTTGCGGTCCAAAACCCTGACCTGACTGTTCATGCAGTTTTGCCTGGTTTTCTTTGAAAGACGCCTGCATAGCATTACCCTGAACCCGCGGCTCCTCAACATTCATGGTTGCATGGCTATGGCTCATGTCGTTCCCGTGGCCTGCTGCTCCTCCTTGTTCCCGTAAGGTACCGGATTGGCGTAATTCCTGCTGCATCCCAGCGCTGGAGTCAGAGCGTTGCCTTTCAGTCGAATGTCTTCCGGTATCATGACCACTGGATTTAATGGAGAGGCTATCCTGTTCGCTTCTGTGAGTGCCTGACTGGATTTGGGAGCTTTGCTCCTGTCTGCCATAGTCAGTATGTACTTCGTTATGGCTGATTTCCCTTTGACCGGCTAAGTTCTCACTGTCTGTTTGATTTTGCGCTAACAATGATGACTCATGGCTACCAGAACCACCTGTTCTCACAGACACGCTTCCTCCCCCAGATGAAACCTGTCCACCGTAAGTTCCCGCATATTCCGTCACCTGGGACGCTCCGTCTGCATGGTGGTTCCCCGTGTCGTTCGAATTATAAGCACCACTCTCGACAGGGCTGTAACGTATACCTCCATCATTACCTGTCGGGCCTGATCCTTGCTGACTGCCGTGGGCTGGCTGAACCACGTGCTCACCACTGAATGCTGCATGCTCCTGACCGCTGGTAAGATCTGAACGGCCCTGCTGATAATCCCCCATGATTTCAGGTTTGAGACGCTCATTCACGAACTCCATCGCCGCTTCGCGCGCCGATGGCGCGCTTGTCAGCATGGACTGCGCCTTATCGCCGTATTTATTGGCCGCCCAGTCAACAAACTCCTGCGTATAGTTTGTATCGAGGCTTGCACTCTGGTTCTGCGCAACAGTGGCCATCCTACTGAACTCGCTACTCTGCGTCGAACTGGTGGTGTACTGATGGTACTGGCTCTCAGCATCATTAAGCGTTGCGGCCAGCTGCTGAACATTGCTGCTTGCAGCATTCTCGGAATGATTCGCGCCATCAGTGATTCGGCTACTTTTCACCATGTCCATACCCTGGCGGAAGTCATTAACGGCCTGGCTGTTCTGATCATGTCGCATATCTTGCGAATGGGAATCTGAATTCTGAATTCCTCTTGAGCTGCCTGTCGAGTGTCTCAAATCGCCTGAAATACTTCCTTCAGCACCAAGCTTAACAACGCCCAGATTAAGTCCCCCTCCGGCCGTACCTTTAATGCCTGCAGATACAGAACCCTGATTACTGATATCCATCAGCTTGTTATAGGCTTCCTGCGTCGAGATATTGTTAGCTTTCGCATAGCTTTCAGCGGCCGACATCATCATGCTCGCGCCGCGCGTTGAGTTAGTGGCCTGGCTGTTTTCACTGCCGCTGGTCAGGCTGTCGCTGGTACCGGTCTGGTGAGACAGCTGTGAGAGCTGCGACCAGCCACTGGTGACACTGTGGTTGTAGCCATCGAGCGCCGTCTGCGCCTGGACCTGCGACTGGCGGGCAGACTCCTGGAAACCACTGCTGGCCAGCTGGCTGAGCTTCATGTTCACCGGCAGATTCGACATTGCGCCTGAGCCGTCGATAACCGTATGGCCACCGGCCGTCTGCGTCTGCGTGGAACCATTATCTGCCTGCCACGTCTGCTGGCCCTGACGCTGCATCAGGTTGGTATCCAGCTTGTTCTGGCTGACATTGTCCATTGACATGTTGTTAAACGACCAGTTCCCGTCCGCCGTGGTTGCTGCCACACCTGCCGACGTGAAGGCGCCCGAACTGAGGACACTGCCTGCCACCTGAGAGCCCATCGCCGCAGCCCCCTTGGTCAGATAGAACGACAGCACCGGAATGGACAACGACAGATACCCTGCCAGATTCGCCACGTCCGAATGCTGCAGTGCCACTACATCCTTGTTGGCCAGCACCAGAGGCGTGCCCCCGGACTGACTCTGCAGCCAGTAGTTGGCAGCATAGTTAAGGATGGCGAACATCACCGGCCACATCTGGAAATAGATAAAACCGGAAATGTATATTTTCAGGGTGTTCAGCCCAAACATAGTGTGATTTGATGCGGCCAGCGCAATCATCAACGGGAACAGGCACACCAGGATAAGCATCAGCAGGGACTGTGCAAACGGCAGAGTTCGGGTGGCAAGCTCATTACCCGCAGCCCAGCTGAGACGCTGTTTGGTTGCAGCGTTCTCGGTGGCCAGGTTCAGCAGGTTAGCCGTGTCGGATGAGCGAGCGGCGAAACCCTTAATCCCCTGCCGAACTGCACTGTTCGTGATGTTGTTCTTCATGATCTGCGCAGCCGTCATTCCCCCGGCATAGAAGAATCCGTAGCTCTCACCCATAGCGTTGGCCAGAAGCGAGGCACCATTCAGCTTGTTGCCGAATACCTTCCGCGTCAGCCAGGTGAACGTCGCACTGCCCGGATTGACGTCGGTATTCGCCAGCGTCTTAATCTCCGTTGCCGCCTGCTGACAGGTCAGGAACTGGCGCGAGGTGGAGGTCATCTTAAAGATGCCCCGCAGCGGGCTTGGGTTACTGGTTATCAACGTCAGCGGGTCAGTGGAATTGAGCAGCTGATTGATGGTGTATTTACCGTTCAGCAGAATGTCGCCGATCACACAGTTTTCCACGTAGTCCGGCAGCATCTGAGCCAGTTCCGGGTTTTGCGTGGTGAAGTCACTGGTTTCCGCCACAATCTGCGAGCCAAACAGCATACCGGTCTTGCTGTAGGTTACCGAGTCAGGTCTGGCCATCAGCATGTCGTACACCGATGCCATTTTGTAACCGATGCTGGTCGTCAGTGACGCGATGGCAGCCAGACCGACCGGTACATTATCGGTTTTCCACACCGCAGCCGGGTCTGAGAGGTCAATTATCTGTACTGAACGTTTCGGTACCAGCAGGATGGTCGTCAGGATCATGAAGATCGCCAGCCACTGGACGAAGACCATCGGGTTACGTTGTTTGATGAAAGTGAGCAATACAGCCAGCACCCCGAAGGTGCCGGCAATACGCATTAAGGTGTGGAAGGTATTCTGACCGACAAGGGTGACAACGGCGTCCAGCGCCGTTTTCCACATTCCCCCGCCATAAATGGTGTATATCTCAAGCATCAGCGATCACCCCAGTGATAGTTGCTTTGATAGGAGCCTGAAACAATGGTGGACACCTGCTGCTGCAGGTACTGCATGTTGCGGTCGATGCCGTCCAGTGCGTTCTGGTCTGCCGCAGACTGCAGCTTCATGTCGGCCAGCAGTCCCTGGGCATGAATGATGTTGTCGCGCAGCTTCGCAGCGGCCTCTTCCGGGAAGTTCTTACCAGCCAGAGACAGGCTTGCCTGTTTCACCAGTTCCTGGAGGTACTGGATCATCAGGTCCTGCGCGATGAAGTCGGAAACCTGCAGGAGGTACGTGGCGCTCATCCCCATACTCTGGGCGTTGGTCAGGTATTTCAGTACCGGCACAGAGGTGGTGTTCACGAAGCCTTTTTCCTGATCGGTCAGCGGTTTGTCATCGACAAGTTTGTTCTGCATCGAGAGCATCAGTTTTTTGACCAGTGTGACCAGAGCGTTGGACTCAGTAATCGTCAGGTTAGTAACGACAGGCCCCAGACAGAGTGTTGCCTCATCGCACCCGTAGACCTTCGCTGTTCCCCCGCGCATCAGAACTTTAATCAGGTCGCGGTTATCGACCAGCGGCGTCAGGATTGTCACGTCTCCGGTTTTGTTGAAAATGATGGAGCCGACAGTACTCATGACCAGCTCCTTCAGGGCGCGATCGTTACCAAGCAGCCCGTTCTTACTGAGCGTGTCCCAGATAAGGTTTTTGTTTTTCAGTACCTGGTCTTTTTCTGCGTCGCCGGCTTTGGCCGTGACTTTATCCCCCTGTCCTCCGACGGTGCAGCCCTGGCGGGAGGCCGCCCAGTCAGCAAACATGTTGGTTTCGCCGGCAATGTCCTGGCAGATTTTCTGCTGTGACACCTGCGTTACGGGCCACAACCCGCCTATGATGCCCTGAGCGGCCTGGCACGAACTCATGTTCATGGAGTTAACATCACTGGCCAGCTTCTGCAGGAAATCTTTCGCCTGCTTCAGCTCCGGGACCATCGTCTGCAGTGCCAGGTCGAATGCATAGCCAGCCGCGTTACTCATGATTTGCTTCACGAATCGCTGAATTTCCTCACCGCTGATCATGCTGAATGACCCCAGGTAGGCATCGATACCGCCGCAGCCGGCGTTCAGGGACGGCAGCTGCATCGAGATCAGCTGAACGTTTTTGACGGGGTTTCGCAGGTAGACCGACCCGCCGGAGAAATACCCGGCCGCCTGCCCCTGCCAGGCCTGCGCCTGAGAGACGTTGCCGCTGTAGCCCAGCTTGCCAAAGAAGCCGTTGAGGTCACCATTGACGTCCGCCTGAGCAGGCAGCGCTGCCAGACCTGAGAAGAACACAACCCCTGCCGTAATAAGCGCCTTAATCATTAGGCACCTCCACAGCTTGCATATCCTTGCCTGCCGGGATGTCAGTCCGGTTCAGTTTGCGGCAAAGATATGTGGCCAGACAGAACCAGCCGCAGACGAGTAAATTCACCGCAATGAGCGCGATAATCGCGGCCATAACGCCCCACAACAGGTACTGTGGATAGTGGATGAGAAGCGAGAGCGTAAACTGTTCGGAGCGGTCAACGGAGATCGCACTGAGCGTTGTGATGGCGCACTTCACGTATACCCTTTCGACTACGGCGGTAAAAATTAAGGCATAAAACAGTTTCAGGGTTAACAAATCCGTCCATTTTCGGGTTTCCGTATCCTCACTACTGTCTTTCAGTATCCCGATAGCCTGGTTTCGGATAAACGTCTTCAGTCTGATGTGCCTCATGCAATCTCCTCCCGGGGTTTCCTGACCAGGGTCTGCCGGCAGACGTACAGCCCGGTGACGGTGAAAAAGAATCCGATACTCAGCGAGATAAGCAGGAGCACCGGAAAGTCCTGCAGACAGGTTGTCAGTTCTGGACGGTTCAGGACGCTGACCACCCGGTGGGCCAGTACCCCATAGAAAGCTGCGGACACAAGCAGCGTCACGCTGAATAACAGCCACACGCGCTCGGTACGCGATAACGCATACGTATTTGTCGTCATTTTGTAGTCCGTTTGTATTACTGAGGGGTGACCTGCGCACTTGCCGGCATGGGCGGCAGCGTTTTCGGATCGACGTTGTCCATGTCAGCCTGAATCAGGCTGGCCATACGGCTCTCAAGAGCGGGGATGTCCATCACACCCTGGGTCAGCGGGTAGGCTTTCAGGGTGTTAACGTTGACCATAAAGGCCGTTGGTGTCGCAATCGGCAGCCCGTTTCCGAAGAAGGTGACAATCTCGTCTGCAATGGGAGAATTCGGGTCCGTCTTGCGCGGGATCATCGGCGTCGGGTAAGACACATCACCGCCGCCGTCCAGGGTGTATGGATAAACCCTGACAGAATGCTCATCAGCCCAGCCCTTCAGCAGCGGGTCAAACTTCGCGCTGTACTGGCAGTGTGCCTGCATAAAAAGCACCACGGCATAATCTTTCATGTTAGCCCGACGTCCGTCCGGCAGCGCCATCAGGCTGGCCGGCGCAGGTACCGGAATGGTGGAGGCGGTGATGGCTGCAGCGTCAGCAGAGGTTGTTTTTGTCGCTTCAAGCGCCATTAACTCCTCGCGCGCCCCGGCGTTCGCCAGCAGGGGCAGGCACATCAGCAGAGCCGTGAGTCCGGTTTTAATGTTCATGATCGCCTTCCTTATGCGTTTGCCCTCTTTCGTCACGGTACCAGCGATAACCTGCATAAATCACCATGCCAGCCGCCCCGGCCCACATCCCATTGCACAGCCACAGCAGGCCCTGCTGTGTATGCTCCACGGACCAGGTCATCAGCTCGCTCAGTACGCGCGCCATCATGCCCCAGAAAATCAGTCCTGCGAGAAGAGTTGGTTTCATTCCTGTGTCTCCTTGTTCTGCCGTACCAGTACAGAATGTGTGTCTGGTGAAATGCGACGCTGAGCGGCCCGGGACAGGCCATATAAAACAAACCACACACCAAAGCCAAACATCACCGAGATAATCCAGGTGTTGAGCAACGTTGCATCTGTCGTACGCGCCCACGAATCGCTGTCAACGGGCCCGAGCTGACATAACACTTCAGGCGGTGCTTTATCTAAAACGGAAGGCACGGGCTTTAACGACTCTCCGGGTTCAGGTGGCGAGAAACGCCCTGCCATCTCATGTTCATTAACACATCCCATCACCTTGCCGGCAGGCGCACCCTCAGTCAGGTGATGAAAGGTCGTCAGGAATTGCCGGGAAAGTGAGCCGTCTGATGCCGCCAGCATCACAAACACATACAGCACCAGTGCCGGGCCGAGGACGAAGGAATACAGGGCAGCCCGCCCTGCATCGCGGATGAGGGTAAACAGTGTTTTTGTCATAAAAGGCTCTCAGGAATTGGGTTTAAAGCCGGTGGCCACGTTCAGGAATCGTTTTGACAGGTCATCCTGGGTCATGAAGCCATAGGACAGGGCACGGTAGTTCTGGTTGCGCGGGTCAACCAGGAAGAGCGCCGGAAAGTGCGTGATATTCATCGACCGGGACTGTCCGGTGTCCGGACGGCTTTGCGGCAGGGTGGCCGCCACCTGTCCGTCAACCGAGACCGGAATGAGTGAGATCCCGTTGGTTTTCGCAAAGTCAGCCACCACGCCCGCCATCTGCACATCAATCGGGTCACTGCCCCGGTAGAAGTAGAACAGACCGTACTGCTGCGCAAGCTGCTCCACGGCGCTCTGCCGCGTCTGCTGGTCACGGGTCTGCATAAACGGCGCCATGCTGTTGTAGTGCGGATACTCCAGGTTGTAGTCGAGGTCCGGATGGCTCAGCTGCGCCGCCGCAAAGGACTGGCTGAACATCGATGCCCGGTCCGTCCAGAACTTCTGCCAGCGCAGGAACGTCGCCGTGTTTTCCCTTGAGGGGTACAGGATGGCGCGGTTAAGCGCCTCCTGTGTATACCCTTTCAGCACCCTGGCCTGCTCCATCGGGGACATTTTGCTGAGATCCGGAATGGCCTGCGGTGCTGGCTGCTGCGGTTTCCGGGGCTGCTCAGGGGGCTTTTTCGGTTCGTTGTACCAGGACCAGCCGGTGAACGGCTCAGCCGGCGTCACAATCTCATCGGCCAGTGCCGTATGGCTCGCCAGCGCCATAAGCAGGCCACAGAGGACACGCTTCATTTGCCACCTCCCTGCTGGTTCACCTGCGCGGCGATGCGATCCTTAATCTGCTTGACCTGCGCGCTGGTATCGGGGATTTTCTGGTTCTTCATCAAATCCTCGTAGAAGTCAGAGAAGTTGATTTTGTCGAAGTCGATACTCTGCAGTTCCGGAACCGTGATCCCCCGGCAGTCCGGGCTGTCACCGCTGCCAAACTTCACACCTAACTGGTCGCGACGCCCCTGCTCCTGAATGATGCGGGCAAGCTTGCCGTCAAACACACAGTAAACCTTACTTTTCTGAATGCAGGCTCCCAGCACCTTACGGTCGCAACGTTCACCCAAGCTAACGGTTATCTTCTTGGCTTTCGCCTTACCGAGAGCAAGTTCATCATCGTTACAGGCTGCCAGCCCGGTATCCTGTCCCCATCCTGAGTCCTTACAGCAGTTTGAGAAGCCAGCAAACGCTTTGCGGCAGCTCATGGCCTTACCCGTGAACGCTCTGACATCTATAGTGCTGTTCTGATCCCTGACATCTTCTGCCGCAGAGGCCAGGCCCGCAAGTTTGGCCACTGCCGTATCAAACCCGTTATCACCGGTACCATTGGTCTCATCACAGGCCCCGGACTTGCAGATGTATTCCCCGCCGCAGACAAGACCACTGGATGACCACGTTTTCTGACACTGATACGTCTCCGACTGGTGAGTACATACCCCGGATTCCGTTGTTGTGCAGGTATGTGAAGAAAGTGTGCAGGCGGGATTATCCATCAGTGAACCGCAGTTTCCCCGGGAACTGGTACCCGTCACGTATTCATCCGACCAGGCCCAGCAACTGTTTGTCTGGCTGTACTCCTTGCCGTCAACGATTACCGTACGGGTGCCACCAGGCTCAGTACAGGTACTGCCAGCACTGGACAGCGCCGTTTTTTTGTCAAAACCACAGCTTTCAGTCCAGGTCGTCTGCGGAACCCAAACCTTTGTACCGGTACGGTAAACGATGGTGATGACAAAATGGTACATATGGTTGGTTTTACCCATCTCCCAGATACTGGCAACCCTTTCGGGTACTTTTTGTTTGTTATTAAACGTGATGGTCAGCTTCTCTCCTTCGGTAAAACTCTTACCCGGGGGCAGGTCATACGACCCGGAGGTTTCGTACATCGTCATCAGTGAACCGAGAGCCGTAATGTTCAGGAACCAGAGATCGTTGCTGAACGCTAAATGTTTCTTGAACGTGTAATTCATCGTCGCTGAATACACCGTTCCTTCCGGCATGCTGTACGACACTTCCGGGCTGCTGACGTCCAGATTGTCTGAATCAATGGTGATGGTCTTATAGCTGTAGTTATCCTCATAATGCCCGGTGATACTGGCTGTTCTTCCGCACGTCTGGATGGTGGCCACATCCCGATCGCAGGTAAAGTTCTCAAACGTCGATTTTGATACCGTCGTCTCCTTACACTGCTGACTGGTGCCATTCATGATCCCGCCTGCCGTACCCTCCGCATTTTTTCCGATGGTAATAAAGGGGGCGTTCGGGTCAATTGTGGGGGCCGGGTTTTTGGTACCGGAACTGATCACCGACTGTGCCGCATCATTTCCCTGCAAGGCCGCCTGCCCTTTGTTTGCCAGTCCGCCGTCGCCGCCATTCACACCGCCGTAATACCCTTTCTCCGGTGGGTTAGCGGTATAGCCTGGTATTGTTCCTGTGACGGTACCCGGATTTTTCAGGACCCCCGTACCGGCGGAGGCATTGCCCTTGCCAAAACTCGCACCCGCCTCAAAGGCTGGATCGGCTGCACCAGCCAGGAGCGGGAAAAGCATCAGCATCGTTGAAAGGAGTTTTTTCATCTGGCAGCCTCCAGGAGATGGCGGGCTGTTGCTGCACAATCACCGCTTTCTGCCACCTTTTCCAGCGCCTGCTGCAGGGGCAGACTTCCCCGGATAACGTCATGATGGCCAGGGCAGGTCACCACCAGGGCGGGCACCGTGGTGATGTTGTACTGAGTGAATAACGTTGGATCGATTTGTACGCCGGCGTCCTTGTCCTCCTTATTCAGCTCAAACATGGCCGCCGCAGTCTGTCGCATGTCGTTATTGACCAGTCCACGCAACGTTGGCGGTATGTTGAAACGACGGGCATCCTTCAGCATGGACAGCAGACCTTCGCGCGGAATACCGAGGCTCACAAAGTAAATAGCCGGGAACGTGTCTTTTTCCCCCATAGCGTTGGTTTGCGCGGCGATATCGCCCTGCAGGCGGCTAATCAGATCCTGTTGTCGCTGTGGCAACACAGACCAATCTGTTGCCGGATGGCCCTGCAGGTCTTCCTTCATGGCGGCCAGCGCGTCCTGCTGACCTTTGATCCAGCTATGGTCGGAAACGGAAATATCGGTCTGGGCGCTCGCCAGAGCCAGCGGCGCGAAAGCAATCAGGACGCCGATCGTCAGCACCCGGAGATAAGCGTTTTTCATTGTCATGTCCTTAGAGGAAGACGCAGTTACGTTTGCGCCAGAAGAGATAGCCGAAGTTCTTTTTGGAGGACGGGGAATTGTGCTTTGTACCCCACAGCTGCGTACTGGCCCCGAAGGGATGACAGTTGTTCGTCTCGGGATACATGTTCACCATCTGATATCGCCATCGTTCTTTCGGGATGATCGGTGACGGATACTGGTTACATACTGCGTTATCTGCACCAATAGAATTCCAGACCAGCCCCTCTCGATGCATCTTGAATGCCATTCGCTCGCCAACCAGCAGAGAGGCCTCAAGCGGAGAAAACTCACCACTGGTATAGCCCGTCAGCGGGTACATTGACCCCTGACTCCCTGCACACCAGAACAACGGCGAGAGCGGCAGACCCGCTGAAGCGGCGGCGGCATCAGCTGCGCACGCGCCCTGAGCTATCAGGTTGCCGAACAGTGCGGCTTCGGGGTTGATCAGCATTGAGAGCGTGCTGTCATTCCAGAGAGGATCGACTTCGGAAAGATAGGCGATATCCATGTCGCCGGTCTGCAGACAACCCAGACTGGTGATGATGTTCAGCCAGAAAATGAGCGGGTACTTATACCAGTGGACGTGGTAGAACGTACCAGCTGCGGGCCTGTCACTCTGACCTGCGGTTCCCGTACCCGTTCGCCCGAGATCGATTTTAAAGCCGCCCATGTTAACCATGACGCCCGGCTCACGGGTCACGTCCACCATGGCCATCGGCTCCCAGAATCCGATGGCCAGACCGATGCGGTACAGAATCCCCACCGGGCAAATCTGGATGGGTGAAGACGGGTTGGACGTGTCTTTCTGTGGCCCGGATGCCAGCTGGATATTACCGAGCGTCATTGGAAACAGGCACTTCCAGCAAACGTCCGTGATCGGATTCACCCATCTGCCGTCACCGGCATTACTGGCTGCGGCCGTTGCCTGGGATGGCATCCAGGAAATAAGAACCAGCAACACACCGGCCAGCCATGAAAAGTGCTTCATTTCACCTCCCGGAGCCACACACAAACCGGGCCATCCTCAGTGTCATGAATGGAGCCCATGAACCAGCCCTCGCCCTCTGGCGCTGAGGGATGCCAGTCACTGACGTCCTGTATGCCCTTTTCCCAGGCCGCGATAACATGGGGAGGCGCGTCATTTTCCATCCAGCGGGTGGCGCAGGTCAGCCTGTGCTGTCGCATCCAGTCACTAAATTCAGTCTGCGTGGCCTCATCACTGGCGGGGGCAAAATAATGAGGGTGCGTCCAGAAGCCGTTGCGGTCACGGGTAACCGTCACCGGCCTGAGCGTTTCAGGGTGAGTCATGGGGTATCTCC
This sequence comes from Enterobacter cloacae subsp. cloacae ATCC 13047, assembly GCF_000025565.1. Taxonomy (NCBI): domain Bacteria; kingdom Pseudomonadati; phylum Pseudomonadota; class Gammaproteobacteria; order Enterobacterales; family Enterobacteriaceae; genus Enterobacter; species Enterobacter cloacae. The sequence continues at coordinate 109,520 of NC_014107.1, read as the reverse complement.
GGGCGTGCCGCAGCCACCGGACGGCGGGAGGGCTTAAGAAATGGTCAGTGGTTTTTCGCTTTATCAGCCGCTTTCATGATGAATGTCAGCCGCTGCTCTTTGGACATATCCTCAAGAGCCAGCAGGCCTGCTCTTAACACGATTGAGGGATAATAAAGGGGATTTTCTGCGAGAATGGCCTTAAGCCGTAAAGCCGATTTTTCATCATGACGAACGGCTGTAACATTCCGGCCCTTTTCAGTATCAGGGTCTTTTTTCATGGCGTTACCTGGTCGGGGGTTAATCGGAAACCGGGATGACATTCAGGCTGAGGCGGAGCGCAACGCAGTGAGCACCGAACATCCTGAAGGGCAGCGCGGTTGTATCAGGGCGTGTTTTTTGCAGGCGTCACGGCAAAAGCATAGCCGCTGTCATCTTCGTAGCACGCTCCGCTGACTTCACCCTGTGCAATCCTGTGTGCGGCCTGCTCTATAAAGAAAGCAAGCGTACCCTGTGTATAAAATCTCCCTCCCTGCACCCGGACAATGAAATGCCGGTGTCCAGATGTCATGAAGAGTGGAGAATGTCCTTCGGTGATATCGTCCGGTAGCTCACATCCCGCAGGAGAATTAAACCAGCCAGGCGGCTCGTCAATCTCCTGCTGCCGGACCTCATAATTCAGCCCGCTGTTCACCACGTCAGCGACAGTACACGTCGGGTGATGGGGGAAAGATGGCTGCATTCTCACTTTTCCAGCAACGTCATTGATGATGCTCACCACATCGCTGGTCAGTACAGCCTGTGTGGCCCTGACATTGATGGATACCTGTTTTAGCGGAAAGGATGTCGGGGTGAATTCTGGTACCGGTTCTGTAATGTACCAGCCCTCATGAGCACATCCACGGATAAGTACATTGAGCAGCATGCCAGCGTACCCGTCGTTCACCGCGTCATCTTCAATGTCTTTCGTCCTTTGTTCAGACATTCCTGGCGACATGTACCACTGCCGCGCCCGAAAAACCCAGCGACTGATCGTCAGTCTGTGTTCCAGTGGTATTGCCACCACACGCCGGGATCTATCACGCGTCAGTTTGTAGCCCGTTTCAGTCAGACCGTTTTCCAGCCCGCGAAGCATCGCCTGGTATAATTCCCGGTTAGCAAAGGCATGAACCGCATCGGCATGTCGGGCACTGCCAAATTGCGCCAGAGGGACAGGTAATCCCGGTCTGCTCTCCCACGCCTGACGTACACACCGTGCATCTGCAAAATACTGAACAGCAATCCAGCCAGCGAGTAGCGCAACGACGACAAGAATACCGGTCATGCCCTCAGTATCGCGCAAACAGGTGAGCATCCCCTGCAGTCCCTGGGGACTGGTGAAACAGCTGATTAACGCCATGCGTTCATCTCCTCCATTCTGTTGCGGATAAGCCTGACGAGGTACAGGGGAAACGCCTCGTCACGTTTTTCCGGCATCGCCGGCAGATGCGGGTTCTCAGCGCACCACTGATTCCAGGCACCGGTGATCAGCGCCGGTTGCCATGATGCAATTTCAGGGTACAGCTGACAGAGGCGATTCACTTCCTCTTCACTGCCTTTGGTTCCAGTATTGTGTCTCAGTGACATTCTGCGTTCTCCTGCCCTTCGCCTGCGAACAACCTGTCGAGGCGCTCAGAAAGAGACATAGACGGCCTTTTTTTACGTTTCGCGCTGTCCTCGGCCCGCATGTTCTCCAGTAAGAGGTGGATGATGTAGTCCGGGAAACGTTCATCACGTTTCGACGGCTCCCGGCTGTCCTGCTGGTTCTGCTCACACCAGTGGAGCCAGGCTTTGGTCACCAGTACCGGATGCCAGGAGTCAATTTCGGGGTACAGCGTCTTCAGCCGTTCTGCTGTTCCCATGCGCGGAGTTATCTCTGCGGGTGTACGCGGTTTTCTGGCGTAACGGCGATGGGATATGGCCACCTGACGCATTTCGGGAAACAGGTCACCTAACGTTGTTGCACTCATTTTTTTGCTCCTGATACCGGAATTTCTTCCACTTTCATCACGCGGCCATCGCGCGATATCCGCACGGGGATGTGTTCAAAACCGAATTTACGGGTCAGTACGCCAGACTGGTCGAAGTAGATACGTTCATTAAGCGCATCACTGGTTTCTTTGATGTTGCCTTTCACCAGGATGACCTTCACGCTGGTCTGACCGGCGAGCTGCTGTCGGGTCCAGTTCACCTGCTCCTTATCATCGCCGTCGATAAAAAAGAGCACCTGGTTGAAAGGCACCTTATCCAGAGGATTGACCGTATCGCCCTTCCGGGCGATCACGTTGCCCTGCATGTCAGTGATCGTTTCCATCACGGTAAATGTCGGGTCCCAGGCAAAGCTGCGGTATTCCTTCGCTTTCGTGAGCCCTTCCACCGGCGTCGGACGTACCGCATGCTCCTTCACTCTTTCCGTTGCCTCTTTGCGCAGGCGGTCAAGTTCGCCCGTCTGCTCCATTCCCTTCAGGCGATTCTGGATAAACGCCAGCATGTCCTGCTCTGCAGGCTCGAAGACGTTGCCCCAGGTTCCGAGATCTTTCGCTCCGCTGCCGGCGGAGAGCATCAGCAGCAACATCCCCATCAGCTTCAGTCGTCTTTTCACTGGCCCCCCTGAGTGCGGCGCGCAATGTCGGCACGGATCTCATTCGTGATATCCCGCTGCGGACTCATCACCGCCGGTTTCACCAGAATGATGGCGTTATGTGCTGCCTGCCATTCACCGAGACTGTCTGACAGCGCGGTATTGAAACGCGTTGTCAGCACCCGGGCTTTGTCCTCATCGAGCTGCAGCTGCGCGGACTGCTGCATAAACAGGTCAACGGTTCCCTTCATATCGAAGACCACCACCTCCGGGGTGACGGCTTTCGCCGTCATATATGCCACACCTGTCATGGCCAGAAGTCCCGCCAGCCCCAGCATGCCGGCTTTTACCCAGCGGGATGTTTTGCCGGCGATCGTTGCCCCATCGTTAACGGTATCGCCTTCATACGGCTTGTCCTGTTGTTCACTCATGCTGCTTTCACCCATTCTTCAAGCTCACGAAGTTCACTGCCGAATTTCTTCTCCGCCAGCAGATATGCCGCTTCTTCCGCAGTGGCCCCGGCTTCCTTCTGCAATTTCTGCATGAAGGCAAAGTCCTCACCACGCGAGCTGAACATGGCGCGGGTGACGGGGTCGACGAACAGACGGTGGAAGGAGCTGTATTCGCCGGCGTTTATCAGCAGGGAGCTGTAACCGGTCTGCAGGGCTGGCTGGAAGCCACGGATAACTTCTTTTTCCATGTCCGAGAACTGATCCGGGTTATCGGCAAGGTACTGTTTAAACGCCTTAGCATCCTGCAACAGGGTGATTTTGGTGGAGCTGTTGTTCCAGGCGGCTTCCGCTTCCTTACTGGCGCTGAAGTCCTTGATGCCCTGGGTGATAGTGATAAACGCGCCACGGTGACGACGCACGGTGCGGTAGCCGGTTTCGATAAACCGTGCCGCGTGCGGGTTGGAGCCACCCAGCAGACGCCAGGCCTCGTCGATGATGCAGACTTTTTTGAGGTCGCGCGGGCTGTGGTACATCTTTTCCTGAATCGCCAGAATGAGCGAGAACAGGATAGCGGAGAGCAGCTTCGGCTTGTCTTCCAGGCTCAGCAGCTCCAGCACCGCGAAGCGGGTTTCACCATCGAGCGTCGGGGTGTCGGCGTTAAAGTATTCTCCGTCCGGTCCCCAGGTGCAGTAGGTATCGAGCAGCATGGCCAGCTCAGCGAGACGCGCGATGATGGTTGGCTTGTCTGCAAACGCCTGATTCACATCCTCATTGGTCAGGTAATTATGAACGTCGTCGATACGGGCTTTGTTTGCCTTCTTCTCCCACGCATCCATTACCGCTTTCTGCAGGATCGCCTCGCAGACGCCATCAAGCGGCTGCGTCGGGCTGGCGAGTACCGTCAGCAGACGCACAATCCCTTCAGCAGAGTGCTTGATATCTTTGACGTTGGCGAACGGGTTAAAGCGCAGTTTAGCGCCATCGAGATAAACCCCGCCGGCCTGATGACAGTAGTTTTTATAACTGTCACCCATGTCGATAACCCAGGCGTATCCCCCGGCATTCAGCACGTCGCGCAGGATACCCTGCGTCAGGAAGGATTTACCCGCTCCAGACGTGCCGGTCACGGCGATGTTGAAGTTGGTGCTGCCGTTCTCCTCACCAAACATGTCGTAGAATGCGACCTGGTTGCGATAGGTCGGCAGCGGCATACCAACATTCGACAGCTGGCGTTCTGCCACGACCGGCATCAGACTCACCGCGTTCCATGACTTGGCGCGCAGCGTCGCGCCTGTTGTTTTCAGGTCTTCCCACATCCCTTCCTGCATGACGAACGGGAAGCCGGCCAGCCAGTTACGCATCTGCTGGTACTGTATCGTTACCATCTCCAGCTCGTTCTTGCGGAACACGTTCACGGCGGCCAGCTCACAGGCCTGTGCGTCAGTATTGTTGTCCGGCGCGAACAGAGTCAGGTTAAAATACGTATTGCAGAGTGCAATTTCGTTATTGTTCAGTTGCTCACGGGTACGTCGCCATTCCTCTGCGGCTCTTTTGGTACCGGGAAAAAGTGCGGCGTAGGCTGAGTTGGCCTTTTTGGACAAGTCAGTATCTTTGCGAAATGCCTCACTCTGGCTTTTGGTCTGCTCCTCCAGCTCCGTTGTCCAGGTCAGCATAAAGGGACAGGGTATTCCGAGGTCAGGAAAGCGAATGTTCTGCAGATTGTCCGCCCCCTGCCACAGGGCGAAGCGTTTAGGCGTTTTGGCAAGCTGCATGTTAATGATGCGACATGCCGATGCCGGCAACCGAGTCCCGCGCGCGTCGATGGTTTCGGGTAACGTCATCCGGAGATGCGACGGATAGACATCAAGCCCTATCCCCTGATCAACCACCTGGCGGTTCAGCTTTTCATCCTCGTTGTAGTCCCCGGAGGACGTCAGCACCTGTTCCTGGCGGTAGTTCATCTGCTCGCGTACCGCGGACAGGAAACCGTTCACATCAACGTTCACGCTGTCGATGCGCGCGGCCCCCAGGGAGACGCGGATGGTGTTGCGGATCTGAACCAGATCATCAATCACCCGTTGCGTCTGGGAAGCGCGCTTCAGCGGCTGGCCATAGACAAGAAAGATGCGGTAGTTACGCAGGTAAAGCGGGTATTCGCGTTCGTTGGCCAGGCCGTGCAGCGCAGAGCGCTGCCAGAACGCGCGGGTGATTTTATTGAGGTGATCGGCCATCCCTCCTTTCCACATGTCGTTACTCACACCGCGATCGATACGTTCCCCGACACACTTGCTGGCAAGCATGATGACGGTGACGGGAGTCTGGCGGGGCAGTTTTTTGCGCAGCATGTCATCGAGCGCGGCCATCACCTGTTCGTTCGCGCCAGGCAGCGGGGCGGCTTCCATGATGAAGCCTGCAGAGCCGGCGTTGACGAAAATCTCATTGATGTCGTCGTAATACCGGTACGGCAGTGCCGCAACCAGGGACGGGTAGCCCCATGTCTGGGAAAGATTCTCGCGGGCCGTAGCGGCACCGTCTTCCTCTTTCCCGTTTTTCAGCATATCCATCAGGTTGTCGACAAAACTCATTTTCGACCCTCCGCAGCGGCCCGGATTAATTCCAGGCGACGCAGTTTCTCTTCGTTCATCTGCCCGGTGTGCGCTGCATCACCGGCAGTCTTAATCTGCCAACCACAGCTCACGCTCAGAACGGCCAGCGTTTCATCGTCGGTATCGACTGACTGTGTGGCGGTGATTTGCGCCGTTCCTTTCCGTGTATGGGTGAATGATTTCACCGGATGATCGATGCCGTTCCTGCCGGAAACGTAGTGGCTGCTCATTCCCCACCCTCCCCGATAACGCGGTAGCTTTCTTCATCCCAGTGGGATTTGTTTTTCACGAACTCGACCACAGCCGGCTGATGAAAGTTATCGTCCGTGTCCACCCAGGGGGCAATCCACAGGCGCTGCGTGGCGTCAGGAATACGCTGAACCGGAACGCGGCCCGCCGTGTTAACCGGCTCGGGGGTCACATGACTGGTCGTGGCCAGCGGCGTGACCAGTGAACCGGACGTTTTCGCTGGCGCAGTGGTGAGTGGCTTAGCGGCGCTGGTTCCGGTTGCTGCGACGGAGACAGGACGGAACGGATTCACGACCGGTGCCGAATTGCGCAGTGCCGGCAGGGTTTCACCCGCAGGCTTTTTTGCGGTTTTCTCTGCCGTCAGGTCATCCAGACTTTTACCCTGAGCGGCCAGCTTATTGGCCTCACCGGTGGTCAGGCACTGATCGGTCGCGGTCTTGTTACAGTCGAAATCAGAATTGAGACCGGCGCAGCCGGTCAGTGCGCTGCACAGCAGTGCAGCACCCAGTAGTTTTTTCATGGGGGTAACTCCGGTTGGAATTTCAGGGTTGTGGTGAAAAACGAATGAGAAGGTTCTGGTACAAATTAATTACGTTGACCGTTATTTTTCCGGGTTGCGCTCAGAACCAGTGAAGCTGCCAGCTCGCTGTATTGTTCTCGGATATCGCTGGAGATATCGCCCGGGTCACTGGCAGACAATTCCAGCCAGGCATGCCAGGGGTCTTTATCAGCGAGGGCCTTTTTCTTTGCCACCTGGAAGCTTTCTTCACCGCGCCCGGTCGCAGACCCAAATAAAGAGTCCAGTGCGCTGCCCATCCCGGCGGTAGCAAGATGAGGGGTACTGAATCAGCACAACTGCGGTTGTGCGCTTCATTTGTCCTCCTCATTACATTCAGCTTTCTGGTCAGACTCCCGTTTATCCAGCCATTTAGTGAAACTGTAGCGTTGCCGTTCATCTCGCTGACGCCTGAAAAGCGCACGTGCTTCTTTTTCGTCCTTGAGCCATACAGCAACATCATCAGGCTCTATTGCCCTCTTCTCATTTACGGTGCGGCACAGTTTTTCGAACGCGTCCTGATTCATTGGGCTGTAGGACAGCAATGCCTGATTGATTCGATCCTCCCAGGTGTCCGGGGTATCTTCTTTTCCTGTAAAGAGCCGGAACAGGAGGAAGGCGAGCATGAAGCCCAGAACGACAAATACAGCCTTATTATGAAAAACACCGTAGAGAAAAATACTGCAAGGCAGAAGTGCGAGCGCTGTGGGCATCAAAAACCGCCGGTACTTGTAAATCTTTTTCCCGGCACGCCATTTGTTCAGGTCTTCTTCGATAACATCCAGCCTGGTTTTATACGACATATGCAGTGCCTCCTTAGTTAATGGTGTCGCCGGAATGTGGCTGGCGCCCATCACGAAGAACGGCATCCGAAATGGCGCTGAACTCCGCATCCAGCCACTGTCTGAGTTCTTCCTGCATCAACTCATCCTTATGAAAAACAGAGACGGCCAGGGTACGCATGGCATCAATATCAAGCGGCTCATATGCCCGAATTTTCTTCTGTATTTTTTCTTCCCATGTTTCACCTGGCTGTAACAATCCGGCGAGAATAAATGCTATTCCAATAGCAAAGGAAGCCACGGCAAGCCTCTGATTGCCTGACCAGAAGCTAAAAATCAGCATCCCTGTAGCGGTTAATACTCCTACAAAAAATATCCAGTGGGGTTTTGTTTTTTTTCCTGCAGACCAGTCTTTCCAGTCCCGTTCAATACCCCTCAGAAAATTGATACGGTCATCTATGCGTGGTCCCTTCATTTGCCCTCCTTTTGGTCACTGTCGTTTGGTCCCGGGAGGGGTTCGGCGGAGTCATCTGGCCAGATGGGAGGTCGTATACGAATCAGGACGATGGCCATGAAGATTGCACCAAAGATGCGAAATGCGTATTCCTCCCGTACTCCTTTGATAATGATTGCAATCACCGCCACCCACCAGAGAACCCAGCAAATCGAATAGAACCAGTTAACTGTTATCCTTAATCGACGGTTCACATCCTTTGCTTTGTGGTCTGGCCCGTCCCCCTGCGCTGTTGTTTTCATTTGCCCTCCTTTTCTTCAGGTGCTGAGGGGGAAGGGTGCAGCGTACGCCAAACCATGCCCCCGGGAATTGATTCAGCAAGAAAAAGGTTTCCAGCCAGCCAGATAACTAATCCGGTCAGCTGTATCCACTTAAAACTGGAGTAAAGAGTGGCGAACAAAATGGACCATGAAACGATGAATGTCAGCGCTGGCCTCCATCGGGTTGTTGCCCAAAACAGTAATTTTCGTGCGTCCATCTTCATCCCTCATCAGTTGATGGTGTCACCGAGGCGCAGCTGACTGGCCTGACGGAGAACATCATCCGGGTTGATATTGCCCACTGAGGTGGTGCTGGATGCAGTGGTCTGGCTCGCAGGCTGAGGAGTCACGGCGTTCTGCGCGGCGTTGCCGGCTTTCTGCAGTTCCTCTTTCGCTTTCGCGTCATCGGCATCCTCGATGGTTTCAAGGCGGAAGCCCTTCTGGAAGACCACAGTTACCAGGTTACCAGCGCCGATATCAATCACGGGGTGATACTGCTCGGCGCGCTTAATCCAGTACTGGCTCAGCGTGTCGGCCGCCTTACTGGCTCCGCCGCCAAAGCCCTGCTTAAACACATCCGCAGCTCCAACATCAGCAGTGGCACCGAGGCCGACAGAAGGTGTTGCCGCAGATTTGATGCCTTCACCAAAACCTGACAGGAGGCCTGCTGCACCGGCGTAGCCGACAATCATGCCGTTTCGCATGACTGGCTTGCCGCGAACACCGCCTTTACCCTGGTAACTGACGTGGCCATCGAACTCCATATCGACGTGCTTGCCGTTTTTCAGTACGCAGCTGAGTGATTTCGTCCGGACAATCCCGCGCTCGCTGGAGATGTCACCCCAGATTTCCCCCACCACAAAGCAGCCGTCGGCGCTGTATTCTTTGTTGTTCGGCATCTGGATATTGCCCAGCAGGCGGATAGTGACGGGCTGGGTGTTCTGCTGGCCGGTAACACTGGCGTTGGCGTCGGCACCTTCAATCATGATGGCGTCAGAGAAGGAGCCTGACGGAATCCATGGCAGTTTCGTTGGCTTTTTCTTCAGGCTTTCATAGCTGAACTTTGTGGTGCTCAGCCCGCCTGTCATTCTCTGGCCAGAGCCGCCCGGGTAGAACGCTGCGCCCTGCCCCATATTCACACCAGTGGCGGCCGGTGTGCCTGCGGGGGTCACAGTATATTCGGGTGGCCGGGCCTGACCGGCAGCAACGGGACCGGGGAGTGGTGTTCCGTTCTGTCCGGCAGGTGGTGTCTGCTGGCCAGTGGTCGTTTTGCTGCCGGGGGCTTTCGTTAGCTGGTCATTCAGGCGCTGAATTTCTTCATCCTTTTTGGCCAGTTGTTGCTCGGTGGTGAGCTTGTTCTGTGCAAACTGCTGGGTGAGCGTGGCGAGCCTGTCCTCAAGTGCGGAGGTCTTGGCCTGCTGCTGTGCCAGTGCGGCATCATTAACCTGCTGGTTAAACGCTGCCGTGACCACACCGGTCATGTTTGGGGTGGCGACCGGCGCGGGCTGTTTCTGTTCCTGCTGATGTTGCCCGTACCAGATAACGCCGCTCGTGGCGGCGGCGCCTCCCGTGATAACGGCGGCAAGAATGGCCAGCTGTTTGCGCCGGGTTTTCAGGTTTTTATTCAGACTCATGGGCGGGTGTCTCCGTCATCTGAAAACACAATCCAGGCGTAGCCTTCGCCACCGGCATAAAGCTGGTTCTGCGACAGCATCACGGCCCGGACGCCCTTGTGCCAGAAATCGCGCTCGCGCAGGCTGCGGGTGATGCTGCCAGGGTTGCTCATCCGGTAGCGCACAACGCGCAGGTGGTTACCAACAAACTGGCGTTCCGGTGTCAGGCGTACATCACTGGCGGGTGTGTATGCAGGCATGCGGCTGACCGGATACTCCTGGTAGTCGTCCGGCACCTGACCGTTGACTACGGCGCGGGACAGTGCGACCAGTGTTTTTTCGTAGGTCTGCCCTTCTTCCCATGTCTTCGCATCGTCGTTCTTGCGAAGTGGTGGCGACATCGGAGTGAAGCGCAGTGTTTTCCCGTTACCTGGCTGCGGCCTGATGTTAAGGCTCAGGGATGAGCCGCGATCGGTCTGAATAAACAGCGTGAAGTTCTGGCTGACAAGTGGAGACAGAATGAGTGCTCCGTCGTCGGTCTGGCTCTGGTCATAGGCACCGGTTGGTCCGCTGATGCTGGTAATGAGTTCTCCGTCGACAACAACCTTGCTCGGGTTGGTGTTGCTGAGAGTGACGTTAAAGGCGGCGTCGTTCTCAAACGGAATGGCTGCGGGTGCGGAAGCGGCCCGGAGGCCGCTGTTAAATAATCCCGCTGCCAGAAACACAGCAGCAGCTGCCGGTGAAATACGAAATTTCATGGGCAGTCCTGTTAGTTGGTGGTGGATACCGGCTGGAGTTCTTCGAAGCTGTGGAGGTTAATCACACCGTTCTCATAACTCAGTTTCAGGCGGTAGGTTTTTTCCTGGTCTTTTAATGGCGTGATGATTACGCCGTTAGTGGTGGAGGATTTCAGAACTCCGCTGTACTGCACGGAGCCATCATCCATGACGCGAATTTCTTTCGTGTCGAACTGAGTGGAGATGCCTGCTTTCCTTATGCGTTCAGCTTCAATATCCAGAGCTTTCTTGAGTTCGTCCCGTTCGTCGGAAGGGACGAATCCAAGAATCATTTTCTGGTTGTTGTCGATGTTTTCCGGGGTGACGTTCAGTCGCCAGTAAATAAAGGAGGCGGCGAATTGTGTCAGGCCTGGGGCATCGACACCTTTTGAATCTGATGCGAAGGGGCGGTTAAATGTTAATGGTGTGGTAATGGTTTTCTGGGTGGTGGCAAAATACCATGCAAGCGAACCTGTCAGTACGTTGCCTGCCCCCATAAGTAAAGTTAAAGCTGAAAGACCAATAAACGCATAGCGGAGTTGTTTATCGCGCTCTCCTTTAATATTCAGTTTCATGAAAACTATGCCCTCCAGTGCCGGAAACTAGAATCAGGTATCTGGCGAAAGGTTACTTTGAATAAAAGTGATGGCAGGTGCCAGTAACAGAAATTAAGTAACCAGTACGACCCCTGCCCTTTTTTCAGATATCTGACGATGAACCAGAGGATTCCCGCTATAACGCCAAGTTCAACTGACAGATTGTTAAGCACCCCCAGAATGAGAAGGGGTGCGGTAACAATTAACTCATCAACTGGCAAGCCAAAATAGCGGTCCTGCTGGTTCATTGTTTCCGGGAAGTTATATTTATCTTCTTCCCCATTCATCGTTTAACTCGCGATGCCGAAGGCGACACGGGTAAAGATGATTGCCATTACGATACCGACGAATACCAGCGGTGAGCGGGCCTTGATGTAAATAAACAGGCCCATGATGATTTCGGCGATATAGAACCATTTAATCAATGAAGAGCCAGAGCCGAAGGTGGAATTAACCGTGGTGTTCTGTGAGGAAAGAAGGTCGGTTCCGCCGGCAAATGCCGGGTGAGTGACCATAAGTGCAATTAAAAAAGCGCCTGCTGACTTTAAGTAAAATTTAGCCTGGCGATTTTCGCGTGCTTTGCGGAATAAAGACGCTACCGCCCATCCCTTACCGACGTTAAGGGCACTGCCTTTGGTTAACATGATTGTTTTCTCCGAAGTAAACAAAAGTGACTCGCGTAAGTGCTTGTTTACGCGGGCGCAATTTTCCCATGACCCTAAAAAAAAAACTGTGACACATGTCACACTTTTTGGAATCATTCAGATTTATCCGAATATGTAAGTGAGTAGGCTTGGTTGACCAGAAAGTATGGAAATGGCCTCCGGGATCTATAGCTATGAAAGTTAAAGAGAAATTGTTGGATGGTCGCGGCCGTCCACGTAAGTTCCAGCCAGGTGAAGCGGTGGAGTGGCGGTTGCGTGCTCCGGATAATCTGCTTATGGAGCTGAGAATATGTGCCAGAGCTGGCAACAGAAGCGTGAATGAGGAAATTATTGCCAGGCTTTTATTGTCGCTGAATTACCAGCCAGGCAAGCCTGTCATTAAAAATGCGGAGGGTGAGCGTCTCATTGCACTGGCGGTGAAATTTGAGGAGTGGCTGGGGAAATTACTTGATGGTGAATCCGTTGATGTTGCGGAAGATGTTAAAGTCCCGCCCAAACAGGAGCAGTTGTGGGTGTGGCGTGAGGGTGAAAGAATTTTACTTCCAGGGAAAACAACTGGCTACAGCATGCGTATTCCTGAGAATCTCGCGGATGAAATCAGGGCGATGGCGAAGGTTCATAACCGTAGTCTTAATGACGAAATGCTTACCCGTCTGATGAATACGCTGGGTTATTTTACGGAAAGGTTACTTGACCAGAACGAGGATGCGCAGGCGCTTAAAGTTCTTTGTATGGAGTTCGAGGTGTTTCTGAAGGAAAAAATAAGAGAGGTGGAGAAAAGTGACCTTCCGTGGGATGAAAAGTCATCCCAGTGATCGATTCGAGCCGGGGTTTCCGGCTCGTGGATTTATTTCTTTTCGTTGATGAAGTGTCTTGTTTCCGCCTCATCCTCGGCTGTGTTTATGCCGTTTAAAATCATATCAAGTGTATCTTCCAACCTTCCTTCGCCATCTTTTCCTGTCATTTTTAAATACATCTCAGCAAGTAGTGTGGCAATAAGAACTGTACCTTCGCGTGAACCTGCTGCTTTTCTTATGAGGTCCCTTCGGTATCCTTCTATATCGAAATGATTGCCATCCTCGCCATCGCGTTTATAAACCAGAAGCCCAAGCCTGATTAATTCGTTGCAGGTGGCTGACATGTTTGCTTCTCCTGCGGTGGCACCGTTTTGCAGGTCTTGTTGAATAATATCGCGAACCTCGCGTTCAATTTTATCTTTAAGGTAGATACCGACTCTTCCCATATTTCTTACCTGTTTTAAGTTAGTGTCGGAACCGACACTACATATGGCCTGTTGGTGGTTTATCAAAATGCTGTGCAAAGGTGTAATGGGTTGATACTGCTGCGAATCTCTGTTTTGTACAGTAGTACAATCCAGCACCAGGATGTGCGACAGTGTGACACTGTGCGATATATAATTCAATGTAATTAAAGCATATCTACAATTGTACGATACATGTGTGACATACCGACACTAACAGGTATCAGGATTATACGATAGTGTAGTGTCGGTGTGTGCGACATTAGACGGTCACACTTCAATAACGCGCAAATTTATCACAGATATGCACCTGAAATTAAAAGAAAAATCTGCAAGACAAAGTCTTGCGTGGGGTGTGATGTTTTAAGGGGTTAATAAAGAGCGGCGTGTTAATACCGTCTACTGCTCTGATATGTTTATTTCGGACGGGTGTTAAATCCCTTCAGGAGAGCGCTCACGCGCGTTTGTAGTGAATTAACTTGATTACGACGATCCGTCGGGGTATTTTTTAAGGCGACTCTCCAGAGCCCGTGTATTTCGTTAAAAGGCCAAACCATGAAAATATCGATACTACCTGCGGCATTGCTGACCCTTTCCATGTCTGCTGGCGCAGCTCCCCAGATGTGCTTTGATCAGGCCGGGAAAGATTATCAAATTGATCCGCTGCTGCTTATGTCAATTTCAATTAAAGAGAGCAGACTTAAGCCGGGTGCGATAAATGGATCAAACAGGAATGGAACAGAAGATGTCTGCGGGATGCAGGTGAACAGTTCCCATTACGGTAAACTTAAAAATTTCAATATTACCCGTGAGCGACTGTTGAATGATCCATGCATCTGCGTTTATACGGGTGCATGGGTACTGGCGCACAACTTCAGGTCATACGGAAAAAACTGGGACAGCGTAGGGATGTATAATACGGGGCCGAGCAAAAAGCTCATTGCGCAGCGCAAGGCGTATGCTCAGGATATCAAAAATATATATCGTGTATTGCTGGCCAGAAAAAAGCTACTTTCTGAACGTCTGGCGCCAGCTGCGGGAAAGGAGCATGCAATGCAAATTGCGGAAACGACCTCGTTACATAGCGGGCAGTAAAAAGCCGCTCTGTTGAGCGGCTTAATTTTCAGGCCTTCAGTTTTGCAAACTCCTCCGCCATTTTCCAGAGCACCTGATTTAATTTGATGTCACCATCAATTCCGGTGACTTCCCGCGTTCTGGCCACCTTCCCTTTTTGCGTTCTGCCACGAATCCCCCCACGGATCACATTTTCCTGTACTACGTTAAACGTGGTCCATAAATCCTGGCCTCTGTCGAGTACCCGGCGTGGGTTAATAATTTGCTCCGGCGTAATCGGCGCTGGTTTTCCATCGTACTTAAGTTCCAGAGCGGTCGCACCAAAAAGTCGCTGCTCAGGCAAAGTAAGCTGAATGCTTTTCATGAGGTCAATATTTTCATCAACCGCGTCAAATGTTTTCAGCACCGTGTAAGCGCCTTCAATAACCTGCCCGACAATATCCCCTTTGTGGGGTACGCGGATTTCACCAAAATCCTTCCATGCAACCAGACCATTACTGCAAACCTGACGGAACATACCGGGGATCATTTTATAGCTGCTTGAACCATCATGGCTATTCAGCAGAATAATTTCCGGTACTTCTTTCCCGTTAATCTGGTCATGACGACGCAGGCGAAGCATATGTTTTGTAAATTCTCGTTTATCCTGGTCACGTGTGCGTGACTGCGTTGCATAATACGGCTGAAACCCTTCATCACGTAAACGGTCAAGAATATTTATGGTCGGGATATATGTATAACGTTCAGAGCGTGAATCGTGTTTATCCGATGAGAACGCGCTCGGAACGATGAGCTGTAATTCCTCATTTGTCAGCGGACGGTCTTTACGGATCGAGACAGGCATACGATAGCGGCTTGCGAAACTGACCATTTTTATTTACTCCTGATTATTTAGTAAGTGATGAAGGAATAACGCGGTGAAAATTATCCAGCGGCATTGCAGCTGCCACCGGGCGACCATCTACAACCCAGACAGAGATATAATCCGGGCATTCGTCATTAATTAACGTCAGCTCAGTGGCATTCTCTGGCGGCGTAAAAATTGTCGGTTGTGGCTCCCCTTCCGATGCTGCCAGGACCCAGCAGAACAGATCCGTGAACTGGGACGTGGTGAGGTTTGAATCACATCTTCCGGTAGATTCTTGAGCGGCGGTTTTGACGTTGACGTTTCGTGTGTGCATTTTGGTTTTCTCCTGTGGTGATGGTTGTCCATCTCCCTGGTGAGTTCTCTCGCGGCAAAGGGCAAAAGGAGCGACGGCGGGGTGGCAGGAGAAGGGCGCAGACAAAAGTTTTTGCGGCACGCAAAAACTTTTGTCTGAGTGCATTTCACCCTTCGGATGACGACCCGACGGTGCTACGACCAGCCCTCCGCGTGAGGACGCACGGGGGATGGCCTCACCGGGTGAACAGGATGCACGCACCCGACACGGCGGAACGGCGTGGCGGCCTTAAAGCGACGGCTCCGCCGGCGCGCTCAGGGCGGCCCGGCCTCCGGCCGGTGCAAGCCAGGGGGTTGACCTCAGCCATCAGACCCTAGCGTCAGCCCGAAACCGCTTGCGGGTTCGGCGGAGCCCGGCGGGTGCGTCAGAAGCCGACCTGGCGGAGTGGGGCTCGACGACCGGACCGCCACGCGGGCCGGGAGCCGAAGGGGGCCATCGCCCTGCCCTGCTTTCGGGTTATGGCCATAACAAAGCTGCAGCTGAGAAAGTTGACCAGCAGGACGCCGGTTCTGAAGGCAGGTAAGGAGAGAAGTACGGTAGCGGGGAATGGCAGGAGCGCCGGAGGCGCTTTCGCCCTCCCTGTTTCCCCGAAGGGGAAGCGTTTTTTTGCGGTTGCCCTGATGGCATCCACCAGGGCACAGACTCCCGATCAAACTGGTTCTTCGCTGTCACCTCCGTTTTCCTGCTCATAATGCATCATGGCCATATTCAGCAGGGCATTAAATCCGTCGATACCTGCCCCGTCAGGATCGCACTGTTTGCACAGGTGCAGAAGATTGGCCAGAAAATCAGTGATGACGGTTTGCACGCTCTCGCTTTCCCTGTTCAGCCCGGTTTTTCGGGCAAACTGCCAGAGCACATCTGCAGCCAGTGCAGCGTGATCGTCGTTGTTGCGGATTTTTAGCGGTTCAGGCTGGCCGTTGAGGCATTCTGCCATGGTCTCCAGCACGGTCGCCGGAACAGCGTTCAGTGTGTTGCTTGTCATTTTTATCTCCCTGCGGCAGGTCTGCCCTGCCGCTCTGTCAGTCAGGCGGCCACGGTGGCCAGAAAGTTCTTCATTGCATCCAGACGACTGCGAAATGCCAGACGGCCCTGCCAGTCATTGAAGTAATACACGGGGGTGTAACGCACGCGGTTCGCTTTCAGGGTCAGCGTATTACCGGTCACGACTTTCGCGGGAATACCCAGCAGAGCCAGCTGGATAAAGGCCATATCAGCCACCATTGGATCGATGTCGGTGCAGGTGGCATATAGCTGTTCAGACGGGTTATATCCCGCTTCAGCCATCCAGTATGCAAAGGCAATGACCATACCGGCGCTGCCGCAGGCTGGCTCATCGAGCGTCATCCACCCCTCACGCTTTATCGTCTCCTGAGCGCCGGGCATGAGTAGTCCGGCCATCAGACGGGAGATGCAGGACGGAGAGAAATACTGCCCCATTTCGTCCGCGCCCAGCTCCTGCTCCATATACAGAGCGCCGAGGAAATCATGAATGTCACCCGCCAGCCCCTCAACCAACAGGCAGAACAGCTGCTTCATGGCGTCTAAATCGTCCGGCTGATACCGTGCGCAGATGCGACGGCTGTTTTCGATGTTCTCCGGCGAACGAATACGGGCCAGATCCAGCTCGCTGGCTGCCAGGGTGATGAAGTCACTGAACACTTCGGAACGGCGCATATTTTTCGCCGTTTGCCGGAACACACTGGCGAACTGTTTACGCGCCTCAGCTGGCGACAGCATCCGGGCCGGTGCGGAAGCCCGCGGCTGCAGATCAGCCTGGTCTGCCAGGAACAGGGATTCAAAACTCAGTTGTGACATGGTTTCTCCTTACCGGCCGCCCGCAGGCGGCCGTCTCCTGTTAAGCCAGTCCAAGCGCCGGGTAGACGCTGACAGCCAGACCACAGTCAGCATCGGTGGCGTAGCCCGTTTCGGCATTTACCACGGACAGGAACGGCTGCCACTGTGAGAAGCGCAGCGCGGGTACGCGAGCGCGTTTTCCGGCGCGGAGGGCATTTACAAATGCCTTCGCCTGTGCGACAGTTTGCGGGTCAAATTTCACGATCAATCTCCTTACTTTGGTTGTGATTGCCGGTTCACCGTTGCTGCGGCTACCCGGCGTTGAGAAAGCAGGGGCAACCCTGCTTTTTTAATGCGCGGAATTCAGCGGCGCATCGAGACAGAAACGGGCGATCACGTCGCCAATCAGCTCCCGGTGATGGCGGGTGTGCAGGTCATGGCACTCAAAGAAACGCGCGCCGTACCGGACGAAAATTGCGGTCACATCCCCGCCCGTAAACTCCATCGATTTGAACGACTCCCCGCCATACCCTCTGCACCAGTCCACTGGCGGCAGCGTTTCCAGCTGGTCGATGTACCGGGCCCCGGTGATTTCCACCCAGGGACGGCGATAGCCGTCATTCTGCTTTTCCTGAACCAGAGTCGCGGGGATCAGCTCCGCATCCGGATAGAGACGGCGCAGGGATTCCAGCGTTATCGCTTCACGCTGAGTCACCCACTGCCCTTCCAGCTGGGTTGCGCGGTCATAAACGGCGTTATGGGACGGAACGAAAAAGGCCATTGGTGCAGCGGCCGGGGTGTTAACGTTCATATTTCTGGCTCCTGTCTTATGAGGTTCCGTGCGGCGGCTGCCGCACGGGGTGAACCGTGTTTAAATGTCGATACCTGCACGCGCGATCAGGCGCACAAACTGTTTGAAGTGGTCAGCTTCAGCCACA
Source organism: Enterobacter cloacae subsp. cloacae ATCC 13047 (assembly GCF_000025565.1). Classification (NCBI taxonomy): domain Bacteria; kingdom Pseudomonadati; phylum Pseudomonadota; class Gammaproteobacteria; order Enterobacterales; family Enterobacteriaceae; genus Enterobacter; species Enterobacter cloacae. Next base: position 91,562 of record NC_014107.1, on the reverse strand, counting down.
TGGATATGGCGGAACTGTTTATCGACGCCGCTGCTGAGGGCGTAGAAATAGGTGCAGCGCATCGTTTCGGGGCAGCGTCTGCGCAGTTTCTTCAGCTCAGCCAGGCTGCTGAACTCCAGAACATCAGGTTCCTCCGCTGAGTTTTTTTTCTGCTCAGCGACGAGGATCGTGTACGACACGGTTTTTCCCCCTATCTTCCTGGAAGATTCGGGAGCGGCGGTTTTGACGTTGACGTTTTGTGTGTGCATCCTGGTTTTCTCCTGTGGTGATGGTTGTCCATCTCCCTGGTGAGTTCTCTCGCGGCAAAGGGCAAAAGGAGCAACGGCGAAGGGCGGAAGGAAAGGGGCGGAGACAAAAGTTTTTGCGGCACGCAAAAAGTTTTGGCGGAGTGCATTTCACCCCTTGGATGACGACCCGACGGTGCTACAAGCAGCCCTCCGCGTGAGGACGCACGGGGGATGGCCTCACCGGGTGAACAGGATGCACGCACCCGACACGTCGGAACGGCGTGGCGGCCTTAAAGCGACGGCTCCGCCGGCGCGCTCAGGGCGGCCCGGCCTCCGGCCGGTGCAAGCCAGGGGGTTGACCTCAGCCATCAGACCCTAGCGTCAGCCCGAAACCGCTTGCGGGTTCGGCGGAGCCCGGCGGGTGCGTCAGCAGCCGACCTGGCGGAGTGGGGCTCGACGACCGGACCGCCACGCGGGCCGGGAGCCGAAGGGGGCCATCGCCCTGCCCTGTTTTCGGGTTATAGCCACGGAGCTGCAGATGCGAAAGTTAACCGGCAGGACGCCGGATATGACGCCCGGGATAAAGAACATCGGGCACACCAGGCTGAAGCCCGGTATGAGCAGGTAGCTCACAGAGTTTCGAATTCAACAAAATCAGGCAGGACAGGCAGGGGGGAGGATCAGGCAGAGGGAGCAGAGGGGCAGCGCCGAAGGCGCGTCCCCCTTCCCCCGTTCCCCGCAGGGGAACAGCCCTTCCCGGAGGTTCAGGCGTGCGGTCGCGTCGGGAAGGAAAAAGGGGCTACCGGCGAACCGGCAACCCCTTCATAAAGGCGCTTCAGGCATGTCCACACAATCTCAGCCCCTGAATGGCGGGGGTTTCCCCCCGCCGGGGTTAGCTACTTAGCGGATTCGTAAGCCATAAAAGCTGCCACCTCCCTGTCCGTGTCCCTGTACCGGATTTCGCAAAGCGATTTCCGTGTCAGGTAAGTGAATATCAGCAGTGTGAGACACACTATTAATACGCACCAGAGCAGGGTGTTTCGCGGCAGTTTCATGGCCTTCTTCTCCTGTGTAAGTTCACACAGATATTGCAATTGCCTCAGAACACTAAAGGAGGGATTGCCAGATGTTGATGCAGCATATCGGTGTCGGCTATTTTGGGTATTACCGAGCAACTGCTTATGCGATGAAACACTCTCTTATGCCCGAGATTGCGAAGTTAAGAATGAAGGCTCTGAACTTCTGGGATAAGCACGGGATCCGTGCCGCAGCTGATGCTTTAGACGTATCAACGCGAACACTCTACTGGTGGCGCCGGTTACTGCGCACCGGTGGTCCAGAAGCACTAATTCCAAGAAGCAAAGCCCCTCTGGTTCGCCGTTCAAGGCACTGGCATCCTGATGTACTCTGAAGTGGTTTACTGAATTTGGCCACCTGAACAGAGGTGATATGCTCACCTCAGAACAACACAGGTGTCATAATGAAAAAAAGAAATTTCAGCGCAGAGTTTAAACGCGAATCCGCTCAACTGGTCGTTGACCAGAACTACACCGTGGCAGATGCAGCCAGCGCTATGGATGTCGGCCTTTCCACAATGACGCGATGGGTGAAACAATTACGTGATGAACGGCAGGGCAAAACACCAAAAGCCTCCCCCATTACCCCGGAACAAATTGAAATCCGTGAGCTCAGGAAAAAGCTACAACGTATTGAAATGGAAAATGAAATATTAAAAAAGGCTACCGCGCTCTTGATGTCAGACTCCCTGAACAGTTCTCGATAATCGGGAAACTCAGGGCGCGTTATCCTGTGGCCACTCTCTGCCATGTGTTCGGGGTTCATCGCAGCAGCTACAAATACTGGAAAAACCGTCCTGAAAAGCCAGACGGCAGACGGGCTGTATTACGCAGTCAGGTACTTGAACTGCATGGCATCAGCCACGGCTCTGCCGGAGCAAGAAGCATCGCCACAATGGCAACCCAGAGAGGTTACCAGATGGGGCGCTGGCTTGCTGGCAGACTCATGAAAGAGCTGGGGCTGGTCAGTTGCCAGCAGCCGACTCACCGGTATAAGCGTGGCGGTCATGAGCACGTTGCTATCCCGAATCATCTTGAGCGACAGTTCGCCGTAACGGAACCAAATCAGGTGTGGTGCGGTGATGTGACCTATATCTGGACGGGTAAGCGCTGGGCGTACCTCGCCGTTGTTCTCGACCTGTTCGCAAGAAAACCAGTGGGCTGGGCCATGTCGTTCTCGCCGGACAGCAGGCTCACCATGAAAGCACTGGAAATGGCATGGGAAACCCGTGGTAAGCCCGTCGGGGTGATGTTCCACAGCGATCAAGGCAGCCATTATACGAGCAGGCAGTTCCGGCAGTTACTGTGGCGATACCGGATCAGGCAGAGTATGAGTCGGCGTGGAAACTGCTGGGATAACAGCCCAATGGAGCGCTTCTTCAGGAGTCTGAAGAACGAATGGGTGCCGGCGACGGGCTATGTAAGCTTCAGCGATGCAGCTCACGCAATAACGGACTATATCGTTGGATATTACAGCGCACTAAGACCGCACGAATATAATGGTGGGTTACCGCCAAACGAATCAGAAAACCGATACTGGAAAAACTCTAACGCGGTGGCCAGTTTTTGTTGACCACTTCACTCAAGGAGATCAGGCGTCTGAGAACTGAGTTACCCAATCTCGGCAAAGAGCAGATTTTTGTCAGGCTGAAACCATGGTGTGAAGCGCGGCATTTTACCTGTCCCAGCACGTCAACCATTGGAAGAATCATTGCTGGTGCTCACGATAAAATGCGGATGATCCCCGTACGCCTCAGCGCCAGGGGCAAAGCCCGGTTGATAAAAAAACGCTCAGTGAAGCCCAGAAGACCAAAACAATACCGCCCGGTAAAAACAGGCGAACTCATAGGGATGGACGCGATTGAACTCAGGATGGGGGACCTACGCCGCTATATCATTACCATGATCGACGAGCACAGCGACTATGCGCTGGCCCTTGCGGTCCCTTCACTCAACAGCGATATTACCAGCCATTTCTTCAGCAAGGCCACAAAGCTCTTTCCTGTCGCTATCAGACAAGTTGTCACTGACAACGGTAAGGAGTTCCTCGGTAACTTTGATAAAACGCTACAGGAAGCCTCGATTAAACACATCTGGACCTATCCGTACACACCGAAAATGAATGCGACCTGTGAGCGATTTAACCGGACACTTAGAGAACAATTTATTGAATTCAATGAATTGTTGCTTTTTGAGGACCTGAATTTGTTTAATCAAAGAATGGCTGAATATCTGGTGCTGTATAACAGCAAAAGGCCACATAAATCACTCGAACTGATGACGCCAGTGGACTATATTTTACGTGAGAGTAAAAATTGCAATATGTGGTGGACCCATACATCTCCTGTCAACGCAAAGCAGAAGTGTCACCATCGGTGCGAAACAGAGATGTCATGCTTTGGTTCAGAGAATGCGTTTGACCGCCTCGCTATATACTTCCGAGCGTTCTCTTTTCCCAACAGAAATCACGAAAACGACAACTTTCTCGTCTATAACCTGGTATACAAGGCGATAGCCTGAAGACCGGAGCTTAATCTTGTAACAATCAGGCATACCACGGAGCTTGTTTGCTTCAATCCGGGGTGACTCAAGTACTTCAACCAGCTTCTTTTTCAACTGTTCACGTACCGTCGAGCCCAGCTTTCGCCATTCCTTTAGTGCCCGCTCGTCAAAATCCAGAAAATACGCCATCAGAGTTCATCCAGCGTCACACGTACTGGCTTAGGATTACAAAGTCGTTCTTTCACTATCTCCACAAGTTCAGCATCTTCATCACTCAGGAGTGTCTGTTTGAACGGCAAGCGTTCATTGTCAGCGATATACTCGAGCATGAGACGAAGCGCTTCAGAAGGAGTTACGCCCATTTTTTCAAGCGCGGCGTAAGAACGCGCTTTAAGTTCATCGTCAATACGTAGGTTAATGCTACCCATGTCTTACACCCCTTGTAATTACAAATGTCATTACAAGTATCGCACTACAACATGCTTAGGGCAAGTCACGAAGTAAGTCAGAAAGTAGTCGTAAGAACGGTGATCACTGTCCGCTTTGTGCCAGAAGTGGACGGCAGGATTTGTTGAACATTTCAGACAAAACCAAACTCAAAACAACTATTGAAATCAAGCCAGCATAGCGGATACATTACGCACGTTGTTACTTTGTATCATCAGGATGCCGTTAATGACCTGCTCCCCGTTGATTAGTACACCCCGATGTTAGTAATGTCTTCATAAGCCACATGAGGACATCCCCATGAAGAAGCGTTTTTCCGACGAACAGATCATCAGTATTCTCCGCGAAGCCGAAGCTGGGGTACCCGCCCGTGAACTCTGCCGCAAGCATGCCATTTCCGATGCCACGTTTTACACCTGGCGTAAGAAGTATGGCGGTATGGAGGTGCCTGAAGTTAAGCGCCTGAAGTCGCTTGAGGAAGAGAACGCCAGACTCAAGAAGCTGCTTGCCGAAGCCATGCTGGATAAAGAGGCGCTTCAGGTGGCTCTTGGGCGAAAGTACTGACGACAGACCAGAAGCGGGAAGCCGTGATGTTGATGTGTGATGCGACCGGTCTGTCGCAACGTCGTGCCTGCAGGCTTACAGGTTTATCCCTGTCGACCTGCCGCTATGAGGCTCACCGTCCGGCTGCTGATGCGCATTTATCAGGGCGCATCACTGAGCTGGCACTGGAGCGCAGGCGTTTTGGCTACCGTCGTATTTGGCAGTTGCTGCGCCGTGAAGGGCTTCATGTTAATCATAAGCGCGTGTACCGGCTTTATCACCTCAGTGGCCTGGGCGTAAAACGCAGAAGACGTCGTAAAGGGCTGGCAACAGAACGTCTGCCGCTGCTCCGTCCGGCGGCGCCCAATCTGACCTGGTCGATGGATTTCGTCATGGACGCACTTTCCACCGGTCGCAGGATCAAGTGTCTTACCTGCGTCGATGATTTCACAAAGGAATGCCTGACGGTCACTGTTGCCTTTGGGATTTCAGGCGTTCAGGTCACGCGTATTCTGGACAGCATTGCACTGTTTCGAGGCTATCCGGCGACGATAAGAACTGACCAGGGGCCGGAGTTCACTTGCCGTGCACTGGATCAATGGGCCTTTGAGCATGGTGTTGAGTTGCGCTTAATCCAGCCGGGCAAGCCAACGCAGAACGGATTTATTGAGAGCTTTAACGGACGATTTCGCGATGAATGTTTGAATGAGCACTGGTTCAGCGATATCGTTCATGCCAGGAAAATTATTAATGACTGGCGGCAGGATTATAACGAATGCCGCCCGCACTCCACGCTGAATTATCAGACACCGTCTGAATTTGCAGCGGGCTGGAGAAAGGGTCATTCTGAGAATGAAGATTCCGACGTTACTAACTGAGTGTTGTATCTAATCGTGGGGGCAGGTCATTAACTGTGTTTATCAGCCGTGAAGTCATTTCCAGAATCGTGCTTATCATCATGGCTGTTGCCGTGCTGAGCAGTTCGTTTATGGCAAAGCCACAGGCTGCATACAGCGTTCAGGAAACAACGTCCATCAGTGACCATCAACACGACAGCGATGAACCACTGAATGAGCACGATCCATTGTTGTTTCACTCCCACGGTAGCGTGCATCACCTCAATGCCGATCATTCCCACGATCTGAATAAACTCTTTGCTCTGCCTACTCTGCACGCATGGAATCCGGGCATGCGGGTGATATATGCGTTGAGTTCAGAACAAATACTGCAAATGCCGCAGTCCACCCCCGAACGCCCTCCGAGAATCCTGTCTGCGTAATAACTTCTGCTAATTCGTTATTATTCAACATGTAAGGATTTTTATGTATACCAGCCTTGATACACAGGGCCGGTTGAGCGCTCGCCTGCTTTCAGCTCAGGCGCGTTCGGCTTGTCTGTTTTTCCTGTTGTTACTGCTTTTCTACAGCCAGGGCGCGTATGCGCACGGCGTGGCGGAAGGCGACAAAGGGTACATCCAGGAAATCACCGGGGTGAACATCATCCCGTTTATCTACCTTGGCGCGAAGCACATGGTGACCGGTTACGATCATCTGCTGTTTCTGTTCGGGGTGATTTTCTTTCTCTACAAAATGCGTGATATCGGGCTGTACGTTAGCCTGTTCGCTATCGGGCATTCAACGACGCTGCTCATCGGCACCTTCTTTGATATCAGCGTCAGTGCTTACCTTATTGACGCCATTATCGGGCTGTCCGTGGTCTATAAAGCGCTTGATAACCTCGGGGCATTCCAGCGCTGGTTTGGCGTTCAGCCCAACACGAAGCTTGCGACGCTCATCTTTGGATTCTTCCACGGTTTTGGTCTGGCAACCAAAATCCAGGAATTCGAAATCTCTCCCGATGGCCTGTTTGTCAACCTGATTGCCTTCAACATTGGCGTTGAGATCGGCCAGCTGCTCGCGCTGAGCGCCATCCTGATCGTTATGAGCTACTGGCGGCAAACGGCGAGCTTTTTCCGACACGCTTATACCGCCAATGTGGTGATGATGAGCGCGGGATTTCTGTTAATGAGTTACCAGCTTTGTGGCTACATTTTAGCCTGAGGGAGACAAAACAATGTACAACGCTGATTTACCAACACGCGCAGAATTACCTTCTGCCATCAAACTGATGCAGTCCACTATCCTCGCCGCCATCGTGGCGCTGACGCTGCTGATCACCGTCGTCATGCCTTCGGAATACGGCATTGATCCTACTGGCGTGGGTCGTTTACTGGGGCTTAAGCAGATGGGAGAAATCAAAACGCAGCTTGCCGAAGAAGCTGATGCCGATAATCAGGCCAGCGCTGTTCAGCAAGGACAGCTGGCTGCGCCAGTTAATGAGCGACCGATCCCGGATAATCCTCCGGCAATAACGCAGAACACCTACCCGGAGCTGAGCGTTCCGGCGACCACGCGCGCGCCGGAAGTACCATCGGCTGGCTCGCAACGTCATCAGATGCTCATCACCCTGAAGCCTAACGAAGCTGCTGAAGTTAAACTGGAAATGCGCAAAGATGCCCGCGTGACCTATCAGTGGACAAGTTCCGGACCGGTAAACGTGGATGCGCACGGCGATCCGGTCAACGCCCCGAAAGGCTTCTACCATGGCTATGGTAAAGCCCGGCAGATCACATCCGGAGACGGCGTTTTACAGGCCGCGTTCGAGGGTAAACATGGCTGGTTCTGGCGAAATCGTGGTTCTGAGACCATCACGATCCAGCTTGATACAACCGGCGACTACCTGAACATCAAACGGGTTATCTGATAAATCAGGGGCAGGATAACCTGCCCCTTTTCACACAGCTGACAGCCCGGTCAGGCGGAGTATCAGCCCGGCGAGAGCCGCCATGGCAATAACGTGCGTAACCTTCCATTTTAATCTGAAAAGCGCAAACGCAGCGGCGACGGCAATCAGGGCGGCAGGGATATCGATCCCTCCCTTTGCGCCTTCCGGCCATACGGTATGCCAGATAAAAAACAGCCCCAGATTAACAATGACGCCCACTACGGCCGCTGTGATGGCGGTTAAAGGTGCCGTGAAACCCGCCTTGTTGTGGGTCGTTTCGATAAACGGCCCGCCTGCCAGCACGAAAATGAAGGACGGGAGAAAGGTAAACCAGGTCACCATGCAGGCGGCAACGGCGCCGCCGACAAACAGCATATCCGCGCCAAAAACGGCATGGGTATACCCGCCCACAAATCCGACAAACGTGACCACCATAATCAGCGGGCCGGGCGTGGTTTCTCCCAGCGCCAGCCCGTCCATCATCTGCCCGGCAGTCAGCCAGCCAAAATTGACGACAGCACCCTGATAAACGTATGGCAGGACGGCGTAGGCCCCACCGAAGGTAAGGAGCGCAGCCTTGGTAAAGAACCAGCCCATCTGCGTCACCGGATGCGCCCAGCCCAGCCCCAGCGTCAGCACCGTCATGGGAATAAGCCAGAGCAGTGCACCCGCTGCCACAATCCTTAACAGTTTCGCCCAGCTGAACAGGGCATGCGCCGGTACGGGCGTATGATCGTCAATAACCGCAGCATCAACGGCGGCTTTCTCCTGTTTGTTATGCCCGCTGCCGCTGTGAAATTTTTCCGGCGCGATGCGTCCGCCGATAAAGCCAGTTATCGCTGCTGAAATAACGATGACGGGAAAAGGAACGTTCAGGGCGAAAACGGCCACAAAAGCCGCAGCAGCTATGGCCCAGTGGGCACCGTGTTTCAGCGCACGGGAGCCGATGCGATGCGCCGCCTGCAGCACGATTGCCGCCACGGCGGGTTTAATGCCGTAAAAGATACCGGCAATAATGGCAACGTCTCCCCAGGCGATATAGATCCACGACAACGCGATAAGAATAAAAAGTGAGGGAAGGATAAATAACAAACCCGCTATCACTCCGCCCAAGGTCCTGTGCATCAGCCAGCCAATGTAGGTGGCAAGTTGCTGAGCTTCCGGACCGGGCAGCACCATACAGAAATTGAGTGCGTGGAGAAAACGGGACTCGGAAATCCAGCGCCGGTTCTCGACCAGTTCCTGATGCATGATCGCAATCTGTCCGGCAGGACCGCCAAAGCTGATAAAACCCAGCTTCATCCAGAACCAGAACGCCTCCTTCAGGGGGACCGGCTTGGGCTTAACGTTTTCCTCTGCCAGCGTCAGCAACTCCGTTTTGTTCATCATGGCCGGACCTCATTTCAAACGTCGTTAACAGACCGTCAAACAGCGAACAGGCCGCTGTGAGTAATGTGTCATCATCCGTAATGCTTTCACGCAATCCTGCCAGTACACTTTCAACGCCAGCGGCTTCGGGGGGCTGAACCCCGCCAACATCAAGGTAATGCACAAGCATCCCCAGACCATTCAGGGCATCCCCCGTCAGCCCGAAGCGGACCATCAGCACTTCAAAGGTCACACGATTGTCGATGTGGCTGAAGGTCGCGCCATCAAAATCAAACCCCACCGCCTCTTCCGGGCAATCGTTGCCATCCTTAAGCCAGAGAAACTGCGCATCCTGGTCGATAAAACGCCGTATAAGCCAGGCGCTGGCAAGCCTGTCAATCCATGGCCGGCGACGCGTAGCCCAGATCCTGTTATGAAAATCCTCAGGCTTCAGCCGTGTCAGCAAGCCACTGACGGCATGAGGCTCTCCGGGAGAGATGAACCTGTTAATGCCAGCTTCCAGTTCTGACAAGGCAAAAATGGCCTGCGCCTGCGCTTCACCAGGAAAGAAATCAATCGCCACAATCCGATCCAGCTCGCGACGAAGTTTTCTTACCATCTTCAGTTGGCTGACCGCGGTTTCCTCATTAAGGTCGTTTTTACAAACCTGAAGGCTCTCCATCAGGATCAGGTACTGCTGAGAGCGATCGAATAACGGGCGAATTTTCTCTTCGTCGGAAGTCTCTGCGTCAAAAACAAAGGCCGTTCCTCCCTCACCGCTGATTTCACGACTCATCTCGTTAAAAATCTCATGGCTCTGTTGCGCTTCAGGCAACAGATAAACGCCGTCGCGCAGCATGGCGGCACCGGTATTTTTTAATGCCCGCCAGACACGCATACGTAATGTGGCCTGCTCAGTGGGCAGTGTCAGAATAAGGATATGTAGTTTCATAGTGTAGAGATTAATACATATGGTAGAGATTGCTACATATTTTCAGTCTTTCTAACCGTACATATCGCTATCTTTTTATGGTGCTCATAATTGCTCTTATCGGTACCGGTCTTGCTACCGTTGCACTGGGCCTGCTGGCGGGCGACAGGGCAGGGGGAGTCGGGAACGGCGCTGGCAATGAAGATGCTTGCTTATATTCTGGTCGCCCCGGTCGCTGATGCATTATGCGGGCCTTTTTATTCATATCGCCAATACAAGACTTTACATTCCAGCCCTTACATCCTCCCCGGGGGGATGCTAATCTTTTTATACCGTTGTCATTGTCTATTGAGGAAAGCAATCAGCGATGTACCCGATGTTTAAACGTTCGCCCCGTTATGTTCTGATGATCGTCATCATGGCCATTGGCATGATGATGTCGTCGATGGTGACGTTTGCGTCGCACGGTACAAACGGCCTGACAGGCTACGAGATGAATCTGCATGACGCAGAAGTCACCATGTCAATGCAGGATCACTCTCACGATTCGGATATCCCTCAGTCTGGCCACGCAGGCCATCATCAGACAGACCATTTCCATGAAACCCCTGAGCAGCCGCCCTCTGTAGAGATTTCCCTCTCTCCTGTAACAGACAGATGGTTGCCGCTTGCCGATCTTCGTAGCCCGGTTAAGGCCACGGACATCATTTACCGTCCTCCCAGCATCCGCCAGATCTGATCGCTGTTACCGGCAGTTTTTGCTGCCCGGCTTTAATCAACTTCAGATTTAGCGGAGAGGCTATGTATAAAGACTCTATCCAGGCGCGTCGAGAGATTGCGCGTAATTTCACTGCACTCAATTATCGTGTTGATCCCCTGCACTGGCAGACGCTCTGCATGGGCGTTAATCGCGACCTTCAGGCCAAAAAAATGCGTCCGAATGTCCCGGTTCCTTCACGGCGTAAAGTCATTCCGTTCCTGAAAATGATGCATCAGGAAACGGGCTCGATGCTCAAAGCGATCCTTGCCTTTGGCTTTGATGGCCCCTGGACATCCAGCGGCGGTTCATTTCGCCTGGCGCGAGAAATTGGGTTCGACATCGCCCACTATGCGAAAAACATTCACCACAAAAACGGGAAAGTCACCTTCCTGGAAATTGGTGCCGCCTGGGCGGGTTTTCGCGCTGAGGAATGTGCCGGCCATCAGGCGACGATTTCCGGGCTTTCCGGGGAGTTCAGGGAGCAACTTGGGGAAAGCGTATTCCTGCACTTCACTAATCTCACACCGTGGCATGCATCGCTGCCAAAAGGCGTGACTGAGCATCCTTACGTGACAGCAGCCGGGCTGGGAGCGCTGGAAAACAGAGGTGTTCAGGCAGGTGAGGTCGATATTATCTACTCCCAGGCAGCGGCCTATTTCGAACAGGATTACACGGCTTTCCTTCGCAGCGCTGCACGCCTGCTGAAAGAGGATGGCGTCCTGATCTTCAACCATGACCCTGTTCTGGCGAGCGCGATGGATGAAGTCGCCTGGGAGCACGGACTGCGGCTGGTCAGACGTAAGCAAATGGGAGGAATGAATGGCGCGATTGCCCGTTATCACCGGCTTCGTTCGTCCCCGGTAAGTCAGATGGTCTTCCCCGGCGTAAAGCGGGCAGAGGATGAAGAAGTGGTCTGTGAATCACTGGTTATGTCGGCGCTTCGTCGCAACGTAGAGGTGTAACGCCCGATATGTTGACGCGCAGACATTTTCTCACCACCACAGGAGCGTTGCTGATGACAACATTACTGCCGGGGGAAACCCTGGCAGCCTCTCTGGCTGAAAAAGTCAGTGAAACATGGCAAAAAATAAACACCCGCCGCAATCAACAAGAGGCGATAACGCCGGGCTGGGTTTTGCAGTCGCTCGGGCTTAAACCTGGCTCAACTGAACTGCGAAGAGCCATTTTTGAGCTGGTCAGGCGGATACCCTATCAGCTCGGTGCATGGAATGGCGAAAGCATGAGTCTGTTTCAGCAGGGCTTTGGCGACTGCCGTCATAAAGCCGCTGCTGCCGAACGACTGCTGACCGATGGTGGCATTACGGCAAAGCGAAAGCTGGTGCGGTTTGACTGGGCTGATTTGCCTGTACCTGCGGATATTCTGGCAATTTTGCCGCAAACACAGGGATTTCATGACACTGTGGCTTTTGAGCTACAGGGCAAAACATACCTGTTTGATGCCACCTGGGATATGGCCTTGCGCGGAGCGGGTTTCCCGGTGATGCCTTCCTGGGATGGCAACTCTGATACCTGGCCGGTGACTTCCCGGATGTCGACGCAGCAAACCGTACTAATGCCGCAGCCAGGGCAGGACATTTACAGCACTAACCAGATGAGCTGGCCGCAGCGCGAGAAAACCATGGCGTTTAATCAGGCACTGAATAACTGGCTGGAGGTCATTCGGGCTAACCGTGATGACTGGTGCACCATTATCCATAGTGATATTGAAGCCACCCGGTTGAGCCTGAAAACCTGTCTGGGACAACTGAGTTAATTCCCTTCTCGTCAGGAGGGGCTGCGCAGGGAAGCGGCGATAACACCTTCGACACTTTTTATGCTGCTTCAGGTATAACGCTGGGATACCTGAAGCTTTTTTATTTAACATCCAAGATAACAGACGAATCAGTATCCTCCTCACCCGGATAAAGCTTGTCATTTTTTTCAGGTCCCTCTATGCTTTGAATATCCCCCTGGGGGGGATGTGATTTCAAACCAAGAGATTTCCTGATGCTCAACATTCTTTCTAATCGTACCTATCGCCACCTGTTTATGGCACAGGTTATCGCCCTTATTGGCACCGGTCTGGCGACCGTTGCGTTAGGGTTACTGGCCTACGATCTCGCAGGTGACAGAGCCGGGGCAGTGCTGGGTACCGCGCTGGCTATCAAAATGAGCGCCTATATTCTTGTTGCGCCCGTGGCGGCGGCTTTTGCCGATAAATTCCCGCGTCGCACCATGCTGGTAACACTGGACCTGGTTCGCGCTCTCGTGGCTATCACGCTGCCTTTTGTCACCCAGATATGGGAAATCTACATCCTGATCTTCATTCTTCAGGCTGCCTCGGCGGCGTTTACGCCTACTTTCCAGGCAACTATCCCGGATATTCTTCCTGACGAACGTGAATATACCCGGGCGCTGTCTCTGTCACGTCTGGCCTACGATCTTGAAAGCGTCATCAGCCCTATGCTGGCGGCTGCACTGCTGACGGTCATGAGTTTCCACAACCTGTTTGCCGGTACGGCAGTCGGGTTCCTTGCTTCAGCAGCTCTGGTTGTTTCCGTGACACTGCCGAAGATGAAAGCGTTAACGGTCAAACGCAGCATCTATGACAAAACTACACGAGGTATGCGCATCTTCCTGAAAACGCCCAGACTGCGCGGCCTGCTGGCACTCAACATGGCCGTAGCGGCAGCGAGTGCAATGGTTATCGTCAACACCGTCGTTCTGGTTCAGGCGGACTTTGGTTTCTCACAGCGGTCTACCGCTATTGCGCTGGCCTTCTTCGGCGTGGGGTCCATGGTATCGGCCCTGGTTCTCCCCAGACTCCTCGACAACATGAGCGACCGTATGCCGATGCTTGCAGGTACGGCGCTTTTAGTCATTGGCCTGGGGTCAGGCATTTTCCTGAAGGATTACATCACGCTGGTTGTGCTCTGGGCACTGCTGGGGGTGGGCTATTCACTTTCTCAGACACCGGGTGGTCGCCTGCTGCGCCGTTCGTCAACAGCGGAAGACAGACCGGCGCTGTTTGCCGCCCAGTTTGCACTGTCACATTCATGCTGGCTGGTGACTTATCCGCTGGCCGGATGGGTTGGTGCGGCATGGGGGACACAGGCTTCATTCATCGCCCTGACTGTTGTGGCAACATTGTCGCTGGTCACCGCCGTACTTATCTGGCGTCCTGAGCATGAAGTGTACGCTCAGGTTCACAGCCACAAAGACCCGGAAACAAACAACGAATCGACCCATGAGCATGATTTCGTCATTGACGATGAACATCCGTCCTGGCCGAAGAAAGAGAAGTAATTTCCCAAAAAAAGACAACGTATCAGGAGAGGATAAGCCGATAAAAAGTGTGACCATGGCGTTGATACACATTATCTTATCCCTTCCACCTGGAGAGGATAAACCATGACCGTTCATGCATCACACCCTGACATTATTAAAAGACTTAAACGTGCCGCAGGGCACCTGAAAAGTACCATCCAGATGCTCGAAGATGAGAAAGCATGTCTGGATATCGCCCAGCAACTGCACGCTGTGGAAAAGGCGATAACGAATGCGAAGCGTACCTTAATTCATGACCATCTGGATCACTGCCTGGAGGATGCCCTTCATGCTGACCACACGGAGTCTGATAAGACGCTTAGCGAATTTAAAGAGATAACTAAATATCTTTAAGGCAAGCGAAACATGACTGATTTTTCCACTCTTTTACAGCAAGGCGTGGCCAATGCCTGGCTGTTCATCCCCAGCGCTATTTTGCTCGGTGCGCTTCACGGACTGGAGCCAGGGCATTCCAAAACGATGATGGCCGCCTTTATTGTGGCCATCCGGGGAACGGTCAAGCAAGCGGTATTACTGGGGCTTGCCGCGACAATTTCTCATACGTCTGTTGTCTGGCTCATTGCGTTCGGCGGAATGTATATCAGTCAGAAATTCACTGCTGAATCAGCCGAACCCTGGTTTCAGCTGATTTCCGCCGTCATCATTCTCGGTACGGCGGCATGGATGTTCTGGCGAACCTGGCGCGGCGAAAAGCTGTGGAAGATGGAGCAGGAAGAGGAACACAGCCACGGTCATCACGATCATGACGAAACCCGCATCATCGATACGGGCCATGGCAGCGTTGAACTCTCGATTTTCGAAGAAGGACAACCCCCTCACTGGCGTTTACGCTCGCTCAGCGGCAAGAAATGGGAAGCTCGCGACATTTCTCTGGTGACCAACCGTGGTCCAGGGACATTTTCACAGGTATTTGATTTCGTCGAAAAAGACGGGTTTATGGAATCGGCCCTGGCGATCCCGGAGCCACACAGCTTTGATGTTCGCCTGTCTTTAGGCCATCGCGGCCATGTGCATGATTATGATGTGGAATTCCGTGAACATGAACACGACCACGATCATTCCTCGCTGGAAGGTCTGGATGTTAATTCTCGCGAATATCAGGATGCTCACGAAAAAGCGCATGCGAACGACATCAAAAAACGTTTTGCGAATCGCAGCGTAACCACCGGACAAATAATCCTGTTCGGCCTGACCGGCGGCCTTATTCCTTGCCCGGCAGCCATTACCGTTTTGCTGCTCTGCATCCAGGTGAAGGAATTTACGCTCGGTGCCGCGCTGGTACTGTGTTTCAGCATCGGTTTAGCGATCACGCTGGTTTCAGTGGGCGCAGCGGCGGCTTTCAGCGTTCGTCAGGCAACCAAACGCTGGAGTGGCCTGGATACGCTGGCGCGGCGGGCTCCATACTTCTCAAGCGTACTGATTGCACTTGTCGGCATTTACATGGGCTATCACGGCTGGATCGGCGTAACGAGCTGATTTTCTCCTGTATGAATCTCACGCCTGAACCCACCAACCGGTGGGTTTTATATTTCTGAAGCCCATCATATTTTTATCCCCCTGCCGGGGATAGGAATTGAGCTTTTATAGCCGCTCATTTATCATCGACAATATCCCCCATGGGGGATGTAAAATTATAAATGGAATCTGCTATGCAAAAACAATATTTCAGTCAGTTCGTCACCGGAGTGTTACTCACTTCGTTCATCGCCATTCCTGCTCTGGCAGCGCAAGGTGGCTTCTCCGCAGAGAAAGAGCCT
Source organism: Enterobacter cloacae subsp. cloacae ATCC 13047 (assembly GCF_000025565.1). NCBI lineage: Bacteria > Pseudomonadati > Pseudomonadota > Gammaproteobacteria > Enterobacterales > Enterobacteriaceae > Enterobacter > Enterobacter cloacae. Next base: position 75,819 of record NC_014107.1, on the reverse strand, counting down.
GTCGTCACTGAGCACATGTATGCCGGTCATAAAGTTCAGCAGGAGAATAGTCAAAGCCGGATTCAGATCGTATCGTCAATGCACGAAGGGGCGTGGATCACACTGGAAGGCAATGTTGTCAGCCAGCAGCAGGACGAGTGGTATACGTTCCGCGACCCAACCGGTACCATCAAAGTCCGCATCCCGCAGAAAGTCTGGAACGGGCAGCACTTCGATGCTCAGGACCTGGTACGGGTCAGTGGACCGGTAAGCCATGAAAATGATGGTTCAATTTTATATGTTGCAGTTATCAGCAAACCCTAAAACACAATTCTGACGGGCTATGTTTTTTTATATATATAGTTCGTCAACCAAACGTCCGCTTCTCGCTCTTAGCGGACATTAGCATAGGCTATTTACCATAACGCCGCATTACGCGTACCGCTCAGACGGCCTGAGCGCGTTTCTGACGTGTCCCCGTTAAAAACAGTAACAAACCACCCGAAAATGCACGCCAGAAACGCTACGTAAGAATCTATCCTATGACTGGATATGCACTCAACTGAATAACGCCTGGTTTCAGTCCATTTTATCGGGATCAGCCTTCTTTCTGGGTAATTTAGGGGGCTTCACTTGCTGATTACTTTGCGTGCGGCGCGTGAGCCAAGGATGGTCAGCTTTAGGTTTTACGTAGAATTTTGAGCGTAAATCAAAACGGGCATTATCCACACGTTCATGGACACTTTTTTCATCATCCAGTGGTATAGGCTCCGGGCCATCAACATATTTTTCCCATCCCAACGCTTTCCCATCATACAGAACCTTAATTTCACCGTTAAAGCTTTCGCATACCGTGACAACCGAATGCCGAAGTCGATATCCCCGGCCTTCACTGCGAATCTGAAACGCACTGCTTTTGTACTGGAAAGTGAGATTTTTGGAGAGAACGCGCTTCGCCTGGAGGCTGAAGATATAACCCAGTTCCTCTTCAGAATGGTGTACATCAAGATGGGCGTTATCAGCAATACGAGGCGGCGTAGCAAACCGGTTGTTATAGGCTTCAATAAAGGTCGGCAACCATGCGTTTGCTGTTTCAATATCACTGATACCCTGAAGCCGCATTTCTTTGACCAGCCTGTCCTGCAGTGTCTGATTGGCACGCTCTACCCGCCCTTTTGCCTGCGGGCTGTTGGCATGGATTGGCTCGATGCCCAGTGTCTTTATCGCACGTGTGAACTGAGTCAACTCTCCTTCCCGCTCCGGGTTATTTACTCTGAATATACTGTGTCTGTCAGAATAGAGAGCCAGTGGTACGCCATGATCATTAAGGTAACCCCGGAGGGTTTCCATGTAAGCCCGGGTTGTTTCTGCAGGAGCGAATCGTAGCGCCATCAGAGCGCTGGTAGCATCATCGATAAAGACTATCAGTGTGCATTTGGGGCCCCGACCTTCAAACCAGTCATGAGGCGAGCCATCAATCTGGATGAGTTCACCGTAGGATGGGCGCCGCATCCGGCGCTGATAAATTCGGGCAAACTTACGACGACGTTCGCGCCATATGCCCTCCTCTACCATCCACTTCCTGAGAGTTTCAATGGATAAACACAAGCCGTGTATCTCGCGCAATTTTTCGCACGCAAGCGTAGGTCCAAAATCAGCGTAGCGGCCTTTGAGGAGTGAAATTACTGTTGCTCTGAATTCGGTAGAAAAGGAATTATTGGGACGCTTTCCACGTCGGCGGGAAACTAGACCAGAAGGCCCTTCATTTCTATACCGTTGCACCAGACGTTTAACCTGCCGAATAGAAATGCCAATGCGTGCCGCAGCTTGTTCCTGAGTAATATGGCGATTAAGTGACTCCTGAATAATGTGAAGTCGGTCGAGTTCCTTATGACTCATCGTAACAGTCTCTTTGATCATGAAAAATCCCCCAGAGAATTGTCTGGGGACATTTTAGAATGGTTCAAAGGGGACATTACAGCTTGGTGTTAACAGGACCCATACATCTCCTTGCCTTGCGGCATCTAAGAGGCTATCCTGATGTTGTCTAGGCATACAGGTGGCCTCGTGGGTGTACTGACCCCAAAAAGTTGGACAGATTAACCGAGGCATCAGAGAAAGAGTCCATTGAATACATGGGCTCTTTTTTGTTTCCAGCTAACGCTAAATAGAGTATTCCGTACTCGAATTATCCATCCCGCCGTTTCTTTCCTTTCGCCTTACAGTCTCATCAATAACTGTTCGTCATCTTCTTTCGTGAAGCGTTTCTACTGAATTAACATTAGACGGACCATCCGATTCTCGCTCCCGGCGCTTTGAGCGTAATAGTCTTCGCGTTCTATTGAGGGAGTTTAAGAAATAATGTCCGTTGCTGAGTTTGTGATGGTTTGAAACCATGGTGAATGTAGAAATTTTTAGCTTCTTCGGTGAGTGCATGAACCATGATTGCACGTACACCAATATTCTCGGCAACCCGATAGCAACGAAGCACTGCATCATGAAGTAAATCAGCGCCAAGCCCTTTTCCGCGGAAAGAGAGATCGACAGCAAGACGGGCAAGTATAATAACAGGGATGGGATCGGGCATGTTACGCCGAAGATTGCCTGTCGCTTCTGTATGGTTGACGCTCCCGGTGGCCAGAGAGTAAAAACCGGCTACTTGTTTCGTGTCTTTTTTACACACTACAAACGTTCTGGCCGATCCGAGAGCCTGGTTTTTGAGGCCTTTCTGCTTTAACCAGTCATCCAGAACAGTTTCACCGCAAACGAATTCCGCCACCTGATGAAAGCTGGATAAAGGTTCTGGTACTGTTACACGTCCCACTGAGGTTTCCTTGCCAGCAGTTTATCTATGGCAGGATCATCTGCAACAGGGGCATCAAGCATGTCGATGAATTCGGCATATTGTTCATCGTTAAAATTAAAGACCCGGCGATCGAGGATCACGTTCTCAGCGGCCTGACAGGCCATTTCCAGGATGAAGTCTGTTCGTGATTTGTGAAGAATTTCCGCAGCAGCATCAATGAGCGCCCGCTGTGATTCCTTTGCTCTAAGATTAAGTTGAACATCTGATTTCATGAGACACCTCTGTATAGCATTTGCTTTACAAAGATAGCATAATATTCATGTATAGCAAACGTTATACAATTATTTATCTTCTTTGGTATGCGAAGTTCTGAAGTTCACTTTGCGCTAAAAGCAGCGTTAGACAAAGGAAAGAGCTTAATCCATCCAACACATTAGTCCTACAAACATGATGGCTCGCAACGATTACTTAGCCGCTCTCAACAACTCCCCAACCAGACAGATTGAAGGTTGAAAGAAAAAAAACATTTCCATTATTCTAGAAATATAGAATCATTGATTGTGAGAACGAGTATGGAACTTATCAGTGCGTCGACGGTGCTGAAAGAACTTGGGCATGCTACAAGGCTAGGGATTTACAAAAAATTGGTCAAAGCAGGGCCTCAGGGCCTGCCCGTGGGCGATCTACAGAAGCAACTTGAGATCCCAGCATCGACACTGAGTCATCATATTTCATCCCTGATATCAGTATCGCTGGTTCGTCAGGAACGTCAGGGAAGAACTCTGTATTGCCATGCCTGCTATGAAAAACTTAGTGCGCTGATTGCCTTTCTGACGGAAGAATGTTGCACAGGCGCAGATGGACTGCACAATACCAATAACGACGTCGGAGAATAATATGCCCACTGAACTTAAGAATGTTGATGCAGGCCTGTTCGATACCTCCATCACAGAGGCAAAATTCCACGTACCTGCAATTCCCCACCCTCCCCGTATCCTGATGCTGTATGGCTCTGTACGTGAACGCTCATACAGTCGACTGGCAACAGAGGAAGCAGCAAGGTTGCTGACTGCCATGGGCGCAGAGGTGCGGATCTTCAATCCATCTGGCTTGCCTCTTCCTGACGATGCACCTGAAACGCATCCTAAAGTTATGGAACTGCGCGAGCTGGTTCGTTGGTCCGAAGGGATGGTTTGGTGTTCACCTGAACGCCATGGTGCGATGACCGGCATCATGAAGGCCCAGATTGACTGGATACCACTTTCGGAAGGCGCTGTTCGCCCTTCTCAGGGTAAGACGCTGGCCGTTATGCAGGTCTGCGGTGGCTCTCAGTCTTTCAATGCCGTAAACCAGATGCGTATTCTTGGCCGATGGATGCGGATGATCACCATCCCGAATCAGTCCTCTGTGGCAAAAGCCTGGCAGGAGTTTGATGAAGATGAACGAATGAAACCGTCGTCTTATTACGACCGCATCGTAGATGTAATGGAAGAACTGGTGAAATTTACTCTGCTGACCCGAGGTAACTCAGCCTATCTCGTTAATCGCTACAGCGAACGAAAAGAGTCGGCAGAAGAACTTTCCCGGCGAGTTAATCAGAGCAAAATTTGAGGGCTGGTATGAGTGATGTAACGGCATTCAACAACTGCATGAGCGTGTTCTGGCGGCAACATGAAGCCGAACTCGCTCGATTTCTGACATCGAAGACAGGCGATAGCGAAAAAGCAGCAGATCTTCTGCAAGAGCTATTCCTGCGTGCCCGCGCTCATTCAGACAGTTTTTGTGAGATGGAGAATCCACGAGCCTGGCTGTACCGGGCTGCGAGGAACCTGCTGATTGATGAGTACCGCACCGCCAGGGATTTCGTTGAGCTGGAAGAAGATGCCCCATTAACTGACGCATCCCCTGAGGCAATCTCAACGCTGGGTATTTGCCTGCCTGAAACATTACAGGCATTACCTGAGGATGAGCGGTGGTTGATTGAAGAATCCGACCTTAACCGGCGTCCCCAGCAGTCTCTGGCCGATGAACTGGGAATCACGCTTACGGCGTTTAAATCTCGACTACTTCGGGCCAGAAAGCACCTGAAAGAAGCGATGACAGAACTTTGCCAAATTGAGGCGGATGACACTTCTTCCGTCTGCTGCCACAAAAAAATGAATTAATCGCGCATCTTTTTCCCACCATCTTCGTTTACCTCAGTGTAAAGCCAATCGACTAAACACTGAGGTAAACAGTCCATGTCAAATATTGAGATCTTTGAAGCAGCAGGCTGCTGCGCAACCAGTAGCGTTGTGGTCAGCGACGAAGCCATCAAATGGAACGCCAGCGCCGAATGGGCGAAAAAAAATGGCGTTGATATTCAGCGCTACAGCCTTGCAAAGAACCCGCAACAGTTCCTGAATACGCCTGTCATTAAAGAGTTTCTGAACACATCAGGGATGGAGTCCCTTCCTGTCACCTTGCTCGACGGCAAGCTAGTGATGGCAGGCAAACTGCCAACTCGTGAAGATATCGCCCGTTGGGCAGGTATTCCGCTTACTCAGGACTGGAGTGAAGGCAGCACGCAACCACGCTGCTGCAGCATTCCACGCATGCCTTAATTCCAGAGGAGCTATTACTGATGAATATTCCATTTTTAAAAGACATTCCCCCGTTCATCTTCTTCACTGGCAAAGGTGGTGTGGGTAAAACATCCCTGGCATGTGCTACTGCGGTATGGCTGGCCGATCAGGGTAAGAGAACGCTTCTGGTGAGTACCGATCCGGCTTCCAATGTCGGCCAGGTATTTAGCCAGACTATCGGCCACCGAATCACAGATATCAGTACCGTAGAAAATCTTGCCGCTATGGAAGTTGATCCGATGGCTGCAGCACAGGCTTATCGTGACCGCGTGCTCGACCCGGTTCGCGGGCTGATGCCAGCCGATGTGGTCAGCAGTATTGAAGAGCAGCTCTCCGGCTCATGCACCACAGAAATCGCTGCGTTTGATGAGTTTACTGGTCTGCTGACCAATCATGAGCTGCGGGAAAAATATGACCATATCGTATTTGATACCGCGCCAACCGGTCACACCATCCGCATGCTTGAATTGCCGGGAGCCTGGAGCGGTTATCTCGAAGCGAACCCTGATGCCGCTGCAAACCTTGGACCTCTGGTAGGGCTTGAGAAACAACAGCACCAGTACTCCGATGCGGTTAAAGCGCTGTCCGACGCAGCTCTCACACGCTTAGTGCTGGTTGCCCGAGCTCAGGCTTCAACGCTGAAAGAGGTTTCTCATACGCACGATGAGCTTTCTGCTATTGGTTTGCAGCATCAACACCTTGCCATCAATGGTGTGCTGCCGCCGTTTGCTGGTGAGGATGACCCACTGGCGCAAAGTATTCTGGTTCGGGAAGAAAAAGCATTACAGGCAATGCCTGATAATCTGGCTAATCTTCCCCGCTCGCAGCTGTATCTGAAGCCATTTAACCTGGTCGGCCTGGAAGCCCTGCGGGAGCTATTTACCCAGAGCAAAGCCGCACCGGCTCTCCCTGATACCACGTTGAATGTTCTGGATTTACCGAAACTGTCTTCACTGGTTGATGAACTGAGCCAAACTGGCAATGGGCTGGTCATGACGATGGGTAAAGGCGGTGTAGGTAAAACGACCATTGCAGCGTCAGTCGCGGTATCGCTGGCGAAACGTGGTCATAAGGTCCACCTGACTACATCCGATCCGGCAGCACATCTGTCTTACACACTGGATGGCTCGCTGCCCAATCTTCAGGTCAGCCGTATCGACCCGAAGGTAGAGACAGAACGTTATCGCCGCTTTGTCCTGGAAAATCAGGGCAAAGGATTAGATGCAGAAGGGCTGGCGGTGCTTGAGGAAGACCTCCGCTCACCATGCACTGAAGAGATCGCCGTCTTCCAGGCATTCTCTCGGATCATCAAAGAAGCAGACGACCATTTTGTCATTATGGATACAGCCCCAACAGGTCACACGCTTCTGCTACTGGATGCAACAGGAGCCTATCACCGGGAAATGGTGCGCCAGATGGGGCAAACGCATGACAATTTGTTGACACCAATGATGCTATTGCAGGACCCGGAGAAGACGAAGGTGATTATCGTGACGCTTGCCGAAACGACACCTGTACTGGAAGCAGCAAACCTGCAGCAGGATTTGCGTCGTGCTGAAATTGAACCATGGGCATGGGTAATCAATAGCAGTCTGGCTGCTGCGAAACCGTCCTCACCGTTCCTCGTAACCCGAGCCAGTCGCGAACTGCCTCTGATAAATGACGTTACAGAGCAGTTTGCAGAGCGTATTGCATTAACACCGCTGCAGAATGAAGAACCAGTGGGTGCAGCTCTGCTGGCAAAAATGGCAGGCTAAAAGATGGGGCTGCGGCCCCATTTCCTGCAGTCAAACTTTTACTTATACAGGCTATAAGTTTAAGTATTTAACCTTCTGTCGCGAATTCCGGTAGCTTGTAAAGCATCATTACTGGAGTAACACGATGCACATTATTAATGCTGAAGAACAGCACATTACCGCGATACGCAATATCTATGCTCACCATGTTCTGCATGGTACAGGTAGCTTCGAAACCGAACCTCCGGATACGCAGGAAATGCTTAACCGACTGAGGAGCATTCAGTCTCGGGGATTTCCTTGGTATGTCGCTCTGCATGGCGATACGGTCATCGGCTACTGTTATATTTCCCGTTACCGCGAACGCCATGCCTATCGGTTTACAGTTGAAAATTCGATATATATTGATCCGACTTATCAGCGCCAGGGCGTCGGAAAAGCACTGCTCAATCATGCATTAAAATGGGCCGAGTCCCAGGGATATCGTCAGATGATTGCTGTCGTAGGTGACAGCGCTAACGTCGCTTCTGTTGCGCTTCATATCCGCACAGGATTTACTGAAATAGGCACATTAAAAGACATTGGTTTCAAACATGGCCGCTGGCTTGACACGGTTTTGCTGCAAATGAAACTTGGTGAAGGGAATCGTACTCTGCCAGAAGATTCAGATCTTATGCTCTGAGGCAGGAATAAGGGGGCGTCTGCCCCCTTTATCTTTATTTCAATCGCTTACCTGTTTCATCAACGACTTTCTCGCCGTCTTCCTTAGCAAATGCGCCTTTTTGCGCATCCGGAAGAATATCCAGCACCACTTCGGAAGGGCGGCAAAGGCGCGTTCCCAGCGGTGTCACCACAATCGGACGGTTAATCAGGATCGGATACTGAAGCATAAAATCGATTAACTCACCGTCAGTAAACTTATCTTCAGCAAGCCCCAGTTCTTCATAAGGCTCGACGTTTTTGCGCAGCAAAGCCCGGACTGAAATGCCCATATCTGCAATGAGTTTGACCAGCTCATCGCGTGAAGGTGGATTTTCAAGGTAATGAATAACGGTCGGTTCATTACCACTGTTGCGGATCATCTCCAGCGTATTACGCGACGTGCCGCAGGCCGGGTTGTGATAAATGGTGATGTTGCTCATATCAGTATCTCATTACAAAGTGAAAGAGAGACGTAACGCCAGCGCTGCCAGCGTTACAAACAGCACAGGCAGAGTCATGACGATCCCGGTGCGGAAATAGTATCCCCAGGTGATGGTCATATTCTTCTGTGAAAGGACATGCAGCCAGAGCAGCGTTGCCAGGCTACCTATAGGTGTAATTTTCGGGCCCAGATCGCAGCCAATCACGTTGGCGTAGATCATCGCCTCTTTAATAACGCCAGTTGCAGTGCTTCCATCGATAGAAAGAGCGCCAACCAGCACGGTAGGCATGTTGTTCATGATGGAAGACAGGAAAGCCGTCAGGAAGCCAGTACCCAGCGTCGCAGCCCAGAGTCCTTTATCCGCCAGTACGTTCAGCACTCCTGAAAGGTATTCGGTTAGCCCGGCGTTGCGCAGACCGTAGACCACCAGGTACATCCCCAGCGAGAAGATGACGATTTGCCAGGGTGCGCCACGCAGCACTTTGCCGGTGTTAATGGCATGGCCTCGTTTAGCTACCGCAAACAGGATCACAGCACCAACAGCCGCAATCGCACTAACGGGAATCCCGAGCGGCTCGAGGACGAAAAAACCTACCAACAGAAGAATCAAAACTATCCAGCCGGTGCGGAACGTAGCAGGATCTTTTATTGCTTTTGTCGGAGCTTTCAGGAGCGCCAGGTCGTAAGTCGGTGGAATATCTTTGCGGAAGAACAGATGCAGCATCGCCAGCGTGGCGATAATAGCGGCAATATCAACCGGAACCATCACCGACGCATATTCGGTGAATCCCAGACCAAAAAAGTCCGCCGAGACTATATTCACCAGGTTCGACACGATAAGCGGCAGGCTGGCCGTATCGGCAATAAAACCGGCTGCCATGACAAATGCCAGTGTCGTACCTTTGCTGAACCCTAATGCCAGCAGCATGGCGATGACTATCGGCGTCAGAATAAGTGCCGCACCATCGTTGGCAAACAGTGCCGCCACCGCCGCACCGAGCAGAACGATATACGTAAAGAGCAAACGTCCACGACCGTTACCCCATCGGGAAACGTGCAGCGCTGCCCATTCGAAAAAGCCGGATTCATCAAGCAGCAGGCTGATAATAATTACGGCAATAAAGGTCGCCGTAGCGTTCCAGACGATATTCCACACCACCGGAATATCCCCCACATGCACAACGCCAGATATCAGAGCCAGTCCCGCGCCCAGCATTGCACTCCAGCCGATCCCTAATCCCTTTGGTTGCCAGATAACCAAAACAATGGTCAGGACAAAAATAGCGCCTGCCAGTAACATAAAACCTCCTGACAGGGCGACTTTGCCGCCCTGTATATGCAAAAAAATTAACTCATCAACTCTCTGAGCTTTTCAATACCAGCTGGCTCTGACGTCAGCACCGGAACAAGCGCTATACGGTTAGCGTACTGATTCTTAACAGCCTCAATCTGAGGCTGTTCCTGACGAGCACGCTGGCAAAGCAACGGAGAACGCGTATCCGCAATGGAAAGGCTGTTATTGATAATCCAGCCCCACGGATGAATCCCCGCTCTTTCAAGGTCAGCCTGCAGGTTTGCCGCTTCCAGCACCGGTGTGGTTTCAGGAAGCGTAACCAGCAGAACTTTGGTTCTATCCGGATCCTGAAGCTGCATCATTGGGGTAGTAAAATGACCTTTACTCCCCATTTTTTTGGCAATCTCTCGGTGGTAAGCCCCGGTCGCATCCAGCAGCAACAGCGTATGTCCCGTAGGGGCAGTATCCATGACCACAAACCGTTTACCCGCTTCACGAATCACCCTGGAAAAGGCCTGAAACACGGCTATTTCTTCAGTACAGGGAGAGCGTAAATCCTCTTCCAGTAGCCGTTTCCCTGCTTCGTCCAGATCTCTTCCCTTCGTCTCAAGAACATGCTGGCGATAGCGTTCGGTTTCATCGTGAGGGTTGATGCGGCTGACCTGCAGGTTTTTGAGGCTGCCGTTCAGCGTTGTACTCAGGTGCGCAGCAGGATCAGAGGTCGTAAGATGCACGTCAAATCCCATGTCTGCCAGCCTGACGGCTATAGCCGCAGCCATCGTGGTTTTCCCTACACCACCTTTTCCCATCAGCATAATCAGGCCGTGTTCACTGCGAGCGATATCATCGACCAGGCCAGAGAGTGATAAGTTTTCAGGCGTGTACAGGATGTTCGTTACCGGGAGTGGTAATGTCTCAGAACGGGTATCCAGCAGTCCCTTCAATGCTGAAACACCAACCATATTGACTGGCTGTAGTAATAGGGTATCTGTCGGCAACTCAGATAACCCGGAAGGAAGATTTGCCAGCGCCTCCTGCTCTCGTTGCCATATCGCAGCGGCCAGGGCGTCATGTTCAGCTTCGGCTTTAGGCAGCACACGATTAATGACGAGATACTGATTTTTAAGGCCAATGGCTGACAGTTCTTCATGAGTGCGGGCAACTTCCTGCAATGTGGATTTTTGCAATCGCGCGACCAGCACCAGGCGAGTACGTTCAGGATCGGATAATGCCTCAACTGCATGAGCATATTGCTCGCGTTGCTTTTCCAGCCCGGCCATTGGGCCAAGACAGGAAGCACCATCCGGGTTACTTTCGATGAAGCTGCTCCAGGCTCCGGGAAGCTGAAGAAGGCGAATAGTGTGGCCCGTTGGGGCAGTATCAAAAATGATGTGATCGAAGCGGGTCAGCAGAGAAGCGTCTGTCAATAAGCCGGTGAACTCATCAAACGCCGCAATCTCAGTGGTACAGGCTCCTGAAAGCTGTTCACTGATGCTGTTAACAACGTCATCAGGCAAAAGACCTTTAATAGGGTCAACGATTCTGGCGCGGTATTGCTGGGCGGCGTCCTGCGGATCAATCTCCAGTGCGGAAAGTCCATGAACTGCTGTCACAGGGCGAATCGTGTTACCGATAGCCTGATCGAATACCTGACCGACATTGGAGGCTGGGTCGGTACTGACAAGCAAAACCCGCTTACCCTGTTCGGCAAGGCGAATAGCCGTCGCGCAGGAAATGGAAGTTTTTCCTACACCTCCCTTGCCAGTAAAAAACAGGTAAGGCGGGATATTCTGTAAGAATTTCATATGTCCTCCTGACATACTCAGCAACAGGAAGTATTACCACCACAGCAACTGATGGGAGCTAGCCCTACCTTCTCCAGCGGAATACCGAACCAGCGAGCCAGCTCGGCGCGTTTTGGGTATCGCCCTGCCATCACCGTTTCACCGTCCAACAGCAGTAACGGAAGCCCTTCTGCACCAGATGCTTCGAGGAATGCTTTCGCTTTCTCATTCTGAACAAAACTCATGGGCTGCTGCGCCAGGTTGTAACGTTCAACCTGTACGCCACGTCCTTTCAGCCACTGCACATCAGCAGAAAAATCAACCAGAACCTGATCGACATCTGAGCCACATACGCCGGTACTGCAGCACATTGCCGGGTCAAACACCGTTAACGTTTTCATTCTGAATACCTCACATTCGAAAAATCACATATATTAAGGCAAATTTTTTAGATACAAACAGCCTTACCGCTGCCAGAGCAGTTTGCTGATGCCAGCTTACGGGCGATGGCTTGCACGTCGTCCTGTTGGCTTAACCAGGCCAGCTCAATTACTTGAGCAGCCCAGGAAGGAATTTGCGGAGAAAGGCGGTAATGAACCCACTTGCCCTGTTTGCGATCCAGCAATAGTCCACTTTCCCGGAGCATTGCCAGATGGCGGGAGATCTTGGGCTGAGACTGTTCCAATGCAGTGCAGAGATCACACACGCACAGCTCCCCCATCTCCCTGAGCAGCAACACGATACCCAAACGGGTTTCATCGGAGAGGTATTTGAAGAGTTGTAGGGTAGTTAGTTTCATCAGTACTCCTTCTCATTTGGTAACAGGATACGCTCTGGGAATTTAAAATCAATAACACATGTGGAAAATCAGATGTATTGATGGCCGGTGACGCAATGGTCACGAATACCAGACGCTTTCTTTAACTCAATTAGCCTTAAACGCAAGAACTCAGAGCATACAAATCACTCATATTTAAACGCTTTCTTTAAAGCTGCATCAACTAAAAATCGGCTGATTAAATGCGCAATGGATGGAATTTCAGACGGTATTCAACTGGGCTGAGACCGTTAAATTTAAGGCTGATTCGCCGGGTGTTGTAGTACCGAATGTAATCCTCAATAGCATCCTTAAGTTCATCTATATCCTTAAATTTACCGAGGTAAAAGCATTCTGATTTTAAAGTCCCGAAAAAGCATTCTGCACAGGCGTTATCCAGGCAGTTACCTTTGCGGGACATACTTTGCGTGACGCCAAAATCGCGGAGCTGATACTGGTACCATCGATGACGGTACTGCCAGCCCTGATCTGAATGAAGAACTGGCTTGCTGTTTGGATCCATTCTGGCAAATGCCTTAATCAACATCTCATCAATCATCGGCATGGTTGGGCGTTCTGAAATACTGTAGGAAATAACTTCGTTATTGAAGAGGTCGATGATGGGAGAAAGATAGAGTTTCCGGCCATTTACAGCGAATTCAGTGACATCGGTGACCCATTTTTCATTGGGCCGGCTGGCTTTGAAGTTTCGTTGCAGGATATTGTCAGCAGCGCGCCCATGTTCACCCCGCCATGAACTGTAACGCTTAACTCTTATCGCAGCTTTGAGACGAAGCACATTCATCAGACGTTGAACCACTTTGTGGTTCAACGCTCCTCCCTCTCTTCTGAGCGCCAGTGCTATCCGCCGATAACCATAGCGGCCCTGGTTCTCATCATAGATCTCTTTGATTCTGCATTTCACTTCATCGTATTTTCCCGGAGAGCGGAGTGCTTTCAGGTGATAGTAAAACGTACTCCTGGGTATCTGAGCTATCTGCAAAAGCTGCTCGAACGAATAGTGCTGCCTCAGTTCGTCGATAATTCTGACCTTATCCCTTATCGAACTAAGGCTTTCAACTTTTTTAAATAAAGTATCCGTAATTCCAGGCGGCGGACTTTTTGTTCAAGTTCCTGAATACGTTTATCTTTCGAACGCTCCAGTGCTGCCTCAAGCGCAACAGGATCATCAATCATATGAAGTGCCCTTTTTTTGCCAATACGGAGAGAACGAAGCCCTTCCTCTCCATGTTCGCTGAAGACCTTCATCCACTTCCCAACAGAGGCCGAACCCGCGACGTTAAATTTCGCTGCAGCCTGCGTCTGGGAAATCTGCCCCGTCAGTACAGCCTTTACGGCTTCGACTCTGATATCGGGAGCGATTGATACGCCCTTATCCCTGGGCTTCAGACCTTCTTCTCCATAAGCATCATAGGCTGCAACCCATATTCTTACCTGGGTTCTGGGAACGTTAAAGCGAGCTGAAGTTAAACGATAGCCTTCATCGGTAGCGAAATAGTGCATAACCACTTCGAGGCGCTGTTGAAAGGTGTACTTACGTCTGGACATGGGACTCTCCAATTTGAGAGTCCAACTAAATGGGTGCAGTGCATGGGTTAATGAAAATTAACTACGGGGCTTTCTGCTTTCTGCCACACAACACGGCAACAAACCACCTTCACGTCATGAGGCAAAAAGCCTCAAGCGCCATCGCCATTATATCCCGTTGTCGATCATCTGCCCAGGAATAACAGGCTGAAAACTGTATAAATCCTCAACGTTTTTCAGCGTCATCCAGTTCCCGAATATCCCAGAGCCTCACGAATTTCAGCGGCTCGCTGTTCGCTTCCGGCGGCCACGCCGGCGTTATAGACAAGGCTGATCATCGACTGCACTGTTTCCCAGTCATCCCGCTCCAGCCGGGCATCAAGACGGTACAGGATCTTCCCGCTTTCAGCATGCCGGAACACGGTACCCGTTTCTTTTTTGTCGAACCTTCGGCTGATAATGCTCAATATCCCTCCCGGTTATCCGTACCTTCTGACCACTCGCGGATCTGGTCTTCGAGCGCCTCAAGATGCCTGTCTATACTCTCAGCCAGCTGCTCGCTTTCGGTTTCCAGCCAGCCACTGAGTCCGTCCCACTCGCAGCTCATCTCTTTCAGCTTTGCCGACATGGTACGGAGCTTGTTACGCTGGCTGCGGGCGACTTTCAGCTCCGTCTTGCAGGGGTTATTTCTCATTCTGCCCCCTGCAGGTACCGCAACTTGTTCGGTACCTGCCAGCGCTCAGCAGTACGGACAGATTCCGGAGTCTCCCGCACGATAAACGGGATTTCGTACATCACTGCATACAGTGGCTCACCGCTGATGCGAAGCCAGTCAAGTTCCTTCAGCGACGTGAACCGCGACTGCCAGCGCCAGAACGGTCCGGCAAGCTCTGCCGCGTCAAACTCGTCGCTCCACCGGGTGTACCAGGTGCAGACGGTTTCCGGTGACTGAAAATTCAGGTCGATTTTCGCCTGCTCCAGCAGGTTCTGGCGCAGTTTCCAGCGCTGTTCGTACTCACGAGACTGGCGGCGCATCTGACGCGTGGTCTTAATGCCGGACCTGTGCAGTCGTCGACCCGTGCGGGTGTGCATGACCTCAGGAAACAGTTCGGCCTGTACGTCAATTGTGAGCGGCAGCGGGCAGGCTTCGCCACTGGTGGCGATCATCGTGTTAAGCGCCTCCTCGACCTGTTTCAGGTTCGAATGACGGTTATTTGGCACCCAGTGCAGACCAGGTATTTTATTGGCCACCGTGGCGTTGAGACGTCCGCTGCCCGTGAGAAGACGCAGAAAGGTACGCACATACGGCATGGCGGGCAGTCGTGCGCCGCGTTCGCGGGCAGACTCAACATGGCTGATAGCCTGTATTGCAGCCTGACGGGCTGGCTTCAGGGAAACGAGCGCGTGTGAGGACGGGATCATGCTGTCACCTCTCCGCTCATCAGGTTCACCACGGTGCGGGCAGTGCAGTTAAAGCGGCGCATACCTGCCAGCTGCGCGATCAGCGGGTTTATCCGGTCAGGCTGGAGCGTGTCGCTCTGGTAAAGGGTACACACCACTTCCCCGCCGGAGGAGAGCAGCACCAGAAGCCAGTACGGTGAGACTTCGCCGGAGCTGCACACGCACAGATGCCAGTCATCACTGCCGTCCGCGCTGAAGCGGCACTGGACGGGGAAGAAGCCGCCGAACTCGCTGCGGTATTCGGCGCAGACGCGCCATCCTTCTGGTGTGGACAGGAGGCCGGTCACGGTATCGCTGAGAGCGCGGCGCGCGTCCTCGCCCTGCTGACGGATAAACTCCAGGTCGGAGGCGGTCAGTTTGTTGATTTGGTTCAGGTCATATTGCATAGTCATGTCTGTTCCCGCCGCCCGAAGGCGGCGGCCTCCGGTATTAAGCAGCGTGGTCAGTGGTGTGAGCGTCGGTTTCGGTGGCTTCTTCAGCCTCAGCGGCTGGTGATGTGCGCACCATCCAGTCAGGCAGCCAGCCCTGAGCATTCAGATCCTGCTCGGCGGCCTTCGCCGCATCGCGGCGCTTGAGCTTCACAATCTCTCCAGCGCGGGCACTGAGTCCGGCTTCTTCGTAGGCTTTGCCAATCTGGGGGATGGTGAGCTTGCCGAAGTAGCTCTCAGCATCCGGCTGCCACCATTTGCGCAGGTCAAAGTCCAGCGCCGCTTCCAGCCCGTCCAGTTCGCTTTTCTGCGTATGGTTGTACATACGTTCCTGAATACCGTTGATACCGTGCGCTGCACAGAATCCCAGCAGGGTGTTCACCTGCTCCGCTGACCATGAAAGCAGCCAGGTGAAATCGAGATGCCAGTTTTCGGGCAGCGTTGCCTGAAGCGCCTCTTTCTGCGCTTTGAGCGCCGTCAGCGCCTTCCCTTCTTCACCGGATGGAGCCAGTGATGCAAGGTGATACTGATTCGAGGACACGGAGGCTTTCAGCGGTTCGCTGCGTTTACCGTAGCTGCGATCAAACATACTGAGGCACAGTGTCCACGTCAGGAGCGCCACCGATACGTCGGGACGACCCGCCAGTTCGGCCTGAACGGCGAGAGTCCGTTCGGCTGACATAGCTTTTACCAGCGTTGCCGGATAAGCGTCGGCGGGAATTTCAGGCGTGGTGTGTCTGATCACATTGCTTTCACGTTCCTGACGCGCCTGTTCTTCAGCTACCCGGTCTTCGTCGGTCAGCTTGCGGATACCAGGCTGAACCTGAAAATTGCTACCGTCCCATGACACCCAGATTCCGTGCGCGGCGCGAAATTCCGGCGTGGCTTCGCGGTACTGCGCCTCGCAGTAAATGTCATCGATATCCTGCTGAAGCTCGTATTCGTCATCGTAGCTTTCAGTGGCTTCCATTTGTTCTTCCAGCTCACTGACGCGCTTCTGTTCTTCTTCCGTCAGGACAGCTTTCGGCATCGCAAAACGGTACTGTTCACCGTCCTCACCGCTGGCACGCAGTTCCGTCATACGGAACTCAGCCCAGCCCCAGCCCTGCTCCTGCTTAACGCGAGCGGCGAGCACGGTGAGCTTGCCAGCCAGCAGAGATTTAACCAGCGCCGCATCGGCAAAGGTGCTGTCCTTGTCGCTGAACAGGTCGGCGGTCAGCGTACCGCCAGCGGCGGTATAGGCTTCCTCACCCACATACTCAAACATCGGGTGACTGATGGCCATCTTGTCGTCGGTCACCATTTTGCGCAGAGTCTGTACGGCAGGATCGCGCCACTGTTCAACAGCCTCTTTCCAGACCTGCTCCTGACGCTCATGGGTATCAGCAAGTGTCAGGACTTCACACTGTTCAAGGGAGATTTCATCCCGCGCCAGCGCATCCAGCAGGGAGGGGGCAAGATTCGCCAGCTTCAGGCAGCGCTGAACGTGGCGCGGGTGATAGCCCATCAGTGCGCCGATCTGAGAGGCCGTTTTACCTTCCTGCTGAAGGGTACGAAAACCGATAATCTGCTCGGCGGGATGCATGTTTTTACGTCGACCGTTCTCGATCATCGAGGCCGCCACAGCCATCTCAACGGGCAGGACTTTCACCGGAACAAACGGCGTGTCTGCATCGAGCACACCGCGCATCACCAGAATGCCTGTGCCTCTGCGACGACCTTCCCCGCCGACAATGCCGATCGTACCGTCCGGCAGTTCTGCACCGATCAGGTTCTGGAGGATGCCCATTGCCTGAATGCTGTCTGCCATCTCTTCCACTTCCTGATCGGTATGCGGAATGATGCGCGTGTTTAAGTCAGTGTGTGACAGGCGGGAGTACGGGAAGATTTGCACGGGCGTATCAGCGAGCAGCTGGACGAGCTTCTGCTCGGTAGACTGCGCGATTTTTTCCGCAGATTTTGTCTGACGGGTGGTCCTGGCTGGTTTTTTTGCCGTAGTATTGGTGGCGACCATGATTTTTACCTCTCAGTGATAGTTGTGGTTAGCCGTGGCCGGATTGCCCTCCGGTCACGGCACTCGGTTAACCGGTAATGCGTTTCGGGTGTGCTGCCAGTGCTGCAAAGGACGGATAGCCATCAAGAACCTGCATCATGACTTTTGCCCCTTCCAGCATCGCGTTATCCGTTACGCTGCCGCTGTTTTCACACACGTTGATCGTTGCCACGATCCCCGATTTCACATCTGAAAAACGCTCATACATGCGGTTGCTGAACAGGACACGTTTGCCTCCTGCCATCACTTGCCAGTTGTTGCAGTCGTTAAATCGGGTGTCCACGTTGTCAAACTCGACCACGTGGGTGTCGCTGGCCTGAATGCGCAGCAGCTTCACGATTTCAGTGCTCTGCCCGACCTTACGGGTCGCCGGACGGGTGTTAAGGTTCTGCATGTTTCCTCCTTCTCTGGGTTAAGGCCGGACATCCGGCCTCCGGTTAAAGCTGCACGTATTGCAGGTTGCGTTTCAGTTCAAAAAGAAAATCCGGTTCAAACGACCAGTCGCGCCAGTTAAGCGTTCCGTTGGTGCGGATCTCCACCTGAACGTCTCCGTATCGGGACACATCGGACAGGGTGACGGTGACACCCGCTTTCAGCGAAGTGGCCTGAGCCACCCACTCCCGTGCGACAGAAACAGGGTTTTGTTCTTCCCCCATCTTCCTGGAAGATTCGGGAGCGGCGGTTTTGACGTTGACGTTTCGTGTGTGCATCCTGGTTTTCTCCTGTGGTGATGGTTGTCCATCTCCCTGGTGAGTTCTCTCGCGGCAAAGGGCAAAGGAGCAACGGCGAAGGGAGGAAGGAAAGGGGCGGAGACTAAAGTTTTTGCGGCACGCAAAAAGTTTTGGCGGAGTGCATTTCACCCCTTGGATGACGACCCGACGGTGCTACGACAAGCCCTCCGCGTGAGGACGCACGGGGGATGGCTTCACCGGGGGAACAGGATGCACACACCCGACACGTCGGAACGGCGTGGCGCCATTAAAGCGACGGCATCAGCCGGCGCGGTGAAGGCGTTCCGGACGGCACGGCCGGAGAAGCCGCAGCCCTTGACCTTCGCCATCAGACCCTAGCGTCAGCCCGAAACCCGGAGGGGTTCGGCGGAGCCCGGCGGGTGCGCAGCGGCCGCCCTGGCGGAGTGGGGCTCGACGACCGGACAGCAGCGCTGGCCGGGAGCCGAAGGGGGCCAGAAGTGGGATTCAGGTGTTTTCAGAGGATTTGCTGATCGGGTTTCAGAGCCGCCACGCCACGCCACGCCACGCCACGCCACGCCACGCCACGCCACGCCACGCCACGCCACGCCACGCAGGACCGTATCCGTGACAATTTGCCCTCACAATGCCTTTCATCTGCATCTCTCCGGGCTTACATCCGGGCGGGAGGGGGCAGCGCCGCAGGCGCTGGCCTTACCGTCCGTCAGCCCGAAGGGATGACAGGGTTTTCGCGCGCGAACAGGCGGCGCCTATGCCCCGCCCGGATTATTTACTGTGCATCCCCCTGACCGCCCTGGAGAATGAAGTGGCCGCAAAGATAGACGGCGCACTGGCGGGTAGCCGATTCGCAGATCTCTTCAAGCACTTTAGCTGTGGTTACGGGGCTGAGTCCGGATTCGCGACGTCGCTCGTTGATAAGTGTTTTATACTGGCGCAGGATGCTGCGGGTTTCCGGTGACAGTTGCAAGGTGTTCTCCTTTTGTTCTGTTTCCGGAGGCAATGCCTCCGGTTTCTCTGTCAGGCATCGAGCGCCGCGCGCAGGCGCATCATGACGTCGTTTTCTTCTTTCAGGGTTTCTTCAGCTGATCCGCCGCCATCCTCCGCGCATACTGCGATACGTTGCATCTCCCGTCCTGCAAGCTGCATGACTAAGGCCAGCGATTTCGCGGGAATAGTCACGGTTCGCTTCTCGCGTCGCTCATCGAGCATGGTTTCGACAATCGCCCGTATCTGGCCGATATCCGCGCCACTTTCAAGGCATGAACTTAGCCGACGCAGGACTTCATCCAGTTCCTCATCGGTTAAATCCCAGTCAAGGCAGACGCAACGAATGTCATTTCGATTCCAGCAGGCGAAAACGTATTTCTCGCCATCGAGGTCGGAATGTCTGAACATTTCAAGGGCAATTTCTCTTGCTGTACCAATCATGTTTTTCTCCTTTTATCGGGCGGCATCACCGCCCGTGGTCAGTCAGTCAAGGGCACGCCAGATGGTGGCGCTTTCCGGATGGGTGTCAGCAAATGCCATAAGCTGCTCATAGCGACGGCAGAAGTGGCGGCACAGTTCTTCATGGTCATGGTTGCTGTGGTGCCAGCTCCGGTGATTCAGTACCAGCGCCGTGAGGATGATCCCCGCCACTTCCCCGCTGACAGTCTCCTCAAACCAGTTGTCCGGATTGCACAGGGTCAGGCTCTCCACGTCAGGCGCCATATATCCGCCGCCTTCCGGCAGCCGGTAAAACTGCCAGAATCCCCCCTGATACTCAGGGCAGTAACGCTGGGCGTAGGCGTACACGGATGCCTCGGACGTCATAAAATCGCCGCCAAACAAATCAGGCAGGAAAGTCAGGCGCTGCGCACCCTCAAGACGAACAGCATCACAGGTCACGGTCTGGTTCATAGATCCTCCACGGTTAACATATTCTCGGTTCCGGCATCGCCGTGACGACACGACAAACCGGCGAAAAGCGGAGGACACAGGGGCGACGCCGCAAGCCGCAGCGCAAAGCCTTCACGGGCTGAATGCACCGTGAAGGGTGCGAACGGGTGAGGACGGAGGCGTAAGCGAACCCTTGTGGCCGATGCGGCCGGGCTACAGTGAAGTCACGGCGCATGCCGTCACCGCACGGAGCTTCAGAGGAGTTTCATTGTCCCGACGTGGCCCGGAGGGCAGCGGCGGATAAAAGCGAAAGGCACTGACATCCTTTTCGCAGTGGATGGCCACCGGTTGCCGGGGCGTTACCCCGGCTCTCTCCCTTACGCGGCCAGCGTCTCCTGTAATGCGTGAACGTCCTTCAGCTCATTCCTGACGGATTCAGGCTCCTGCCGCCCGGCTTCCCAGGCCATACCGATCCGGTTTTCCAGCTCGCATTCATAGTTACGCAGGACGCGGGACAGGAGTACCGCCGGAACACTCACCTGACGGTTTGCCACTTCCCACTGACGGGCCAGGAGATCGCTGACAGTCAGATTATTTACCCCCTCCTGGCGGTATTGCGTCATTTTCATTTCGCCGATCGCCTTCATCAGATTCCGGATTTCAGCCCCGTCCGGTTCTGGCTGGGCTTCACGGCAGGCCACGCTAATCCCCTCTTCCGTCCAGACCAGCAGGACCAGGGGTTCGTCAAACGTGAACATGTTTTTAAGCTGTACACAAAGTTCTTCGCGGGTTCCGTACATCGTTTGTTCTCTCTTGTAAGGGGTTACAGGCCGGGCATCAGCCCGGCAGGGTCAGTCAGTCCTGAAAGGTTTCGTCCAGCACCAGGGCTTCGCGGTAGGCTTCAAGAAGCAGGGTGTTGATCCGGCGCAGAGTCTGCGCAGCCATACGTTCGGTAAGCGTTGCCGCGTCGTGCCGGTGCTGCGATTCGAGGCGGTTCAGCAGCATCCGCACGTCACACATGGCATTGCTGAGCGCGGCCACGTCCGCGCGCAGGTGTTCAAGGCCCGGGTAGTTCATGCCGCCTCCGGCCAGTCGGGGTAAAACGCGCCGTCATTGGCCGCCGGCATCCTTCTTGCCCGTTCAACCTGTGCCAGACGTCGAACGCCGGCGGCGTGGTACTGCTCAAGCATCTCGATCCCGATATAGCGGCGGCTGGCTTCGGCGGCGGCCACGCAGGTGGAGCCGCTGCCGGCGAACGGGTCAAGGACAATAGCCCCCGGACGCGTGAGCGATTCAATCAGCGGCCGCAGGCTCTGCACCGGCTTCTCCGTCGGGTGATGTCGGTTGCCCGTGTATTTCCAGGGGATCACGTCCGGGATGGGACGGTCCGGGGTTTGCGGCCTTCCCTTCGCCAGCAGGTAGGCGCTCTCATGGGTGTAACCCACGAACGTCGATTTTGAGGCGTAGCTCTTGGCAAAGACGATATGGCCAACCACCCGGAAACCGGCCGTTTTCCACGCATTCAGAAACAGATCCGCGCGGTTCCAGGCATAGAAACTCACCATCAGGCTGTCATTTTTCAGCACGCGGTACATTTCATGACAGGCGGGCTGGAGCCATTCGGCAGAGTTGTCCCCGGCCAGGGTGCGGCCGGTACGGTCCTTATAGCCAACCAGGTACGGTGGATCGGTAAGAATAAAATCGACGGCACGTGCCGGAAAACGGGACATCACCTGCACGCAGTCACCCAGAATAAAACGGGACATAGACACACTCCTCTCTGATATGCGGCACCCTGTTGCGCCGTGCCGCCACAAAAACCCGGCGAAAAGCGGAGGGCGCAGGGGCGACGCCGCAAGCCGCAGCGCAAGCCTTTCACGGGCTGAATGCACCGTGAAACGTGCGAACGGGTGAGGACGGAGACAACGTGAACCCTTGCGACCACAGCAGCCGGGTTAGCGTGAAGGCACGGCGTTGAACACGCCGCCGGCTGGCGGCAATAAGGCGGAGGGAACCGACATCCTTCGGTACCGGTTCTGGTAGCTGATGAGTACGTGAGTGTATGGCAGAATGCACGCTGATAATGGATTCGCGCCGTTATCTGACATGTGTGCCTTTGATTTCAGGACGTCCCCGACCGGAGACGTCTTTTTTTTGATTCGGATATATGGCAGGTGAAAGTGCGAAGTGATTATGTGATTATCAGCGCCGAAAACATCTTAAGGGTTTTCACCTGTAACGAATTGCATGGCTTCAGGACACCCCCTCCCCGGATGGTGTCCTTTTTTTCAGCGCCCCTTCACGTGGTCGATAGCGAACTGCAGCGTGTCCCAATTAAAACCGATGCCTGCATCGTGGCTGTGGTCGCCGATACGCATGGCTTCTGCAATTTCCTCCTCCGACAGACTGCTATCGAGCGACAGAAAATCATCTTCCAGCCAGAACGTCCCCATACACAGTGCATCCGGTGGGTACTGCTTCAGCCTGGCGATGAGCCCTGCTACCGTCACATCATCACGACATGCAGGACGCGGCGGCAGGACGCGATCGGCGATGTCGTTCCAGCACCAGTCATCGCACTCCGGTACGGGTTCCAGCAGGGTCTGTAATTCCACGCCCGGCAGCAGGGAGAGCTGCTCCAGAACCTCCCCCAGAGAAAGTCGCTCTCCGCTGGCATCTTCACTCCCCAGGTAATGGTGATTGATATAGACGGCAAACTCGCCGTTATCGGGTTCAATACAGGTCAGTCTGAACATGGTTGTGTCCTCAGCATCCGGCACCCTCTTGCGCCGTGCCGCCACAAAAACACGGCGTAAAGCGGAGGACGCCAGGGAGACGCCGAAGCCGCAGCGCAAGCCCTTCACGGGCTGAATGCACCGTGCAGGGCGCGAACGGGTGAGGACGGAGACAACGTGAACCCTTGCGACCGCAGCGGCCGGGTTAGCGTGAAGGCACGGCGGGTAATTTTTTACGGGAGATATAAAGCGGAGGAAAAATTTCACATTAAATTAAAATGTGATTTACATCACAAAACAATACATTATAATCGCCGAAAAATTAAGCGTTTAGTTTTGACGGCAGGGATGAGATGTCACTCTGCCGTTTTTTTCTGAAGTGTACGGGACCGGATTTAACGCGCAGGAGCTGCACCAATACGTCTCAGCGCATCCTCTACTTCACGCAGCCCAAAAATATCTTCCGGCGGCTGCTCTTTTCCGGACAGGCTACATACCGTAAAGACGGCATTTGATGCGGATAATCTCTCGCGGAACAACGCCTGCAGTGCCACAACGACCAGCGTACGTTCGTCTCCTGTCAGTTCTTCAAGCTGCATACTGTTTCCTTCAGGTTAATGTTCATATTCATCCCCGCCCCTCTGGTTTTTTCTCGTCAAACGCCAGGAGAACCCCGAGGCCGATCAGTGAGGCATAGCAGACCTGCATCGCGATTGTCACCGGCAGTGAGATGTTATCAACCAGAACGCCAGGAACCACGACGGCCACGCCAGCCAGTATCATTCCCCTGCCGGTCTTTTTGACCCGTTCCGGCCACTGAGATTCAGGCACGTTCCGGGCCCGCAGAAAGTTATGAATGCACTGCACTGCTTTTTGTTTAATCACTGACATGCTCTAGTCTCCGAATGCCCGGCGCATATTTTTCTTTATGCTGGTCGCTTCAGCGGATACCGGTGCGGCAGGCTCCGCAGGTTTCGCCGGCACTGCAGCCATACTCACGTCAGCCGTATCGGCCATCTGCTGAACCAGAACCTGCAACTCGCTGACCGTGCCGGGCGGTACCGGCATGCTGGCCAGCAGACGCGGCAGCTCCGGTGCGGTCGTATGCAGGGCCAGACCGGTGATTATCAGGTTTCTCAGCAGCTCTCCGCGCAGG
The DNA here is from genome assembly GCF_000025565.1 of Enterobacter cloacae subsp. cloacae ATCC 13047. Classification (NCBI taxonomy): domain Bacteria; kingdom Pseudomonadati; phylum Pseudomonadota; class Gammaproteobacteria; order Enterobacterales; family Enterobacteriaceae; genus Enterobacter; species Enterobacter cloacae. Next base: position 51,666 of record NC_014107.1, on the reverse strand, counting down.
CGGGATGACACGCCCGTCAGCACACGCTCAACCCGTTCACTGCTCCGGTCATCCTGAAGCGTCAGGGTGTAACGCCGGCGCTGGTATTCGGTCTCCGGTGACATGGCCAGAGCAGCAACGCCACCATCAGGCTCATCAGGAAGTCCTGAGAGTGAAGACCAGGTGCCGGATACCAGCGCCATCACGGCACAAAGCCGGATGGCACTCAGATGTCCGTCAAAGAACACCGGGATCAGCGCCGGTAAACGGGCATCCGTCTGGTACATCACCGCCCCGGCGGTGGCGGCGGTCCGAATGAAGTCACCGCGCAGGGGCTGTGAGATGGTGCTGATGGTCGCCATCGCCGTGATGTCGGTGCGATCGTCGCTGTGCAGATAGAAAGAATACTGGCCGTCCGGCACGTTTAGTCCTCTTTATTGTAAAGGGCAATCTCTCTGGCCAGCGCCAGCTGCGGATCGCCGATAACCTCGATACGGTCAGGAGCCAGAGGCCAGGCCTGACGGATAGCCTCTTCAATGAGGGATGCCCCTCCCCCGACCAGGAATACCCGGTTAACGCTCCTGAAGACCGTCAGCTCACTGGTGACACGCGCGCCCAGGGAAGTGATTGCCTCTGTAATTTTGTTCAGAACATCGTCAATTTTTCCGGCATCGTTGATCACTCGCTGCAGATACTGACGATCATTGCGGTTGCGGATGACCGTGTCAGCAATAAGCGCGCTGGTTTCGCTGTCTGCAGCCCGCAGCGCGCCTGCAGCTGCGCGGGTGACCTGTGACACGCCGACAGACGGATTGCCGTGTACCGCACTGATATCATCAAACTGTCCGACAATCACGCCGGCATCGAGCGTGGTTCCGCCGAGATCGATAATCAGGGTGGTCTCAGCGGGTCCGGGCTTCAGCTCCGCGAGACGGGAGAACGCCGCCGGCAGTGATTCAGGCATCACCTTCACGTCCGTTACGGTAAATGCCCTGCCCTTATTCAGAACCAGCTCACGCATCAGGTTTTCTCGTTTGCGTCGGATGTTCTCCTCGTTCCGCTGGCAGTCCCCGTCATAATACTCGCTCAGGGGCAGCGTCACGGCCAGGCTCACCGGCTGCGGCTCAAGTCCGCTGTTCAGCAGGGCATGATGCACGGCCAGCAGGTTGAGATCACCGTACTGGTATTCCACGTTTGTTGTCGGGATGGCATCCCGGCTGACGCTGTCCCAGGTGTATTTCAGCGTGCCCACCTGATAGTTGAACGTTGCGGCACTGAATTCCGCCACTTTCCAGCCATGCCGGAAGGAGTTAGCAGAAACCCGGGTCTGCAGCTCGTTTCCTTCAAACCATGCCAGCTTAACATTAGTTGAACCATCATCGCAGTAAATATTCATCATTATGCTCCGTCAATTAAACTCAATTTGATACATATTATAAGAGCAAAATGGCAAAATAAAAGCCATACTTCTCATTATGAGTAATTTAAATGTTCCATAATGATATTAAATAGCATTTTGAGTAACTTAGGTTACTCACCCTGTTCATGAAGCAGGTGATCTGGATTATCCTCACGCTGTTAAATATACTGTATGCATATCCAGTATATTTAGACGTCAGGAGGAAAGATGAAACTGCAGCTTTTCAGCACCGGGAAAGCACTCCCGCCACAGGCCCATCCGTTGTTTGCAGACCTGGCCAGCTGCGGTTTTCCGAGCCCTGCCGCTGACTATGTCGAGTCCGACCTGGATCTCCATGATTACTGCATACGGCACCCAAGCGCGACTTACTATCTCCGTGCCAGCGGTGACAGCATGTCCGACGGCAGCCTTTACAATGGCGATCTGCTGGTTGTGGACAGTGCAGAGAAGCCCCGGCACGGCGATATTGTTGTGGCCAGTGTGCAGGGGGAGTTTACGGTTAAACGGCTTCTGCTGACGCCACGACTGACGCTGCAGCCAATGAACGCCGCCTGGCCGCCGATTTATCCCGACCCGGACGATCTGGATATCTTTGGCGTCGTCACGCACATCATCCACCGCCCGAGGGAGATGTACTGATGTTTGCCCTGGCCGATGTGAACAGCTTTTATGCCAGCTGCGAACGTGTTTTCCGCCCGGATTTGAAAGGAAAGCCGGTTGTGGTGCTCAGTAATAACGATGGCTGCGTTATCGCAAGAAGTGCCGAGGCAAAGCCCTGGATCAAAATGGGCATGCCGTGGTTTCAGATGAAAAACGAAACGTATCCGGAAAAAATATACGCGTTCTCAAGCAACTATGAACTTTATGCCTCGATGTCAGCGCGCGTGATGAGCTGCCTGGAGGAGCTGGCCCCAAGGGTGGAACAGTATTCGATTGACGAGATGTTCCTCGACCTGACCGGCGTTGAGCACTGCATGGACCTGGAGGACTTCGGCCGGCAGCTGCGCCAGCACGTGTATGACTGTACCCGTCTGACCATCGGCGTGGGTGCCGGGCCGACGAAAACCCTGGCAAAATCAGCCCAGTGGGCCTCAAAGGAGTGGAAACAGTTTCGTGGTGTGCTCGCCCTGACCAGGGGGAATCCTCAGCGAACGCGGAAACTGCTTTCACTGCAGCCGGTCGAAGAGATCTGGGGCGTGGGAAACCGTATTGCACGCAAACTTAATGTACTGGGTATCAGGACCGCGCTCGATCTGGCCCTGACGAACCCGGCCTTTATACGCAAAAATTTCTCCGTCGTTCTCGAGCGAACAGTACGCGAACTGAACGGGGAAAGCTGCATGTCGCTTGAGGAAGCACCACCGACGAAACAGCAGATCGTCTGCAGCCGCAGCTTTGGAGAGAAAATCACGGAGTACGATTCGCTCCGCCAGGCTGTCTGTCAGTACGCAGAGCGGGCCTCTGAAAAGCTGCGGAAAGAGCGCCAGTACTGCCGGCATATTTCCGTTTTCATCAAAACGTCTCCGTTCGCCGTTAAAGAGCCTTACTACGGCAACGTGGCCACGGAGAAACTGCTTACACCCACTCAGGACACCCGGGACATTATTGCGGCCGCCACAACGGCTCTGGAGCGTATCTGGAAGGATGGGCACCTGTATGCCAAAGCCGGTGTGATGCTGAATGACTTCACCGGCTCCGGCGTTTCGCAGCTGCAGCTGTTCGACGAACGTCCGCCACGTCCTCACAGCTCTGAGCTGATGAAGGTTCTCGATGGCATTAATCATTCCGGTCTGGGACAGATCTGGTTTGCCGGGCGAGGGATAGCGCCATCATGGCAAATGAAACGCGATATGCTCTCCCCTGCGTACACCACCCGCTGGAAAGATATTCCCGTTGCGAGGATCAGATAAATTCTGCTTTTCTGAGAGAGCCAGTAGTGCTCGCCGCAGCCGAACGACAGGGCGAAGCCCGCGAGTGAGCGAGGAAGCACCAGGGAACAAAACGAACATAATCTTCTTACGCACCTAATACAGGAATCACAGTAACAATCTCAAAATCTGTATTGTGATAGAAACAGCTGAATAGAGTGGGACCATGGTCCCAGTTAAATCCGGCGTGTGGAATCGATATTCCAGACGGGGTTGAAGGATGAGTTCTGACACGCAAGTAGGAGGTGGGACCGTGGTCCCAGTTAAATCCGGCGTGTGGAATCGATATTCCAAGCGGGCTTGACGGGTGAGTTCTGACACGCAAGTAGGAAGTGGGACCGTGGTCCCAGTTAATCTGGTGTATGAAATCAGTATTCCGGGATGGGTTACCGTCTGAGTTCTGATATGCAGGTTGAGGGGTGAACTGCGGAACTAGTTAAGGAAAACTAGAAAAAACTGGATCTTTAGATTGTGGTAACAATCAGGTTGGGAGAAGTAAACAGATCTTTTTAACAACACTGGGCTATAGTGCAGAAAATAACTGCTTCGGATGTATATATTCCGAAGCAGCATGTAACGCATTAAGGATATTGGAAATTAATGAAGACTCTCGCGTGTATCATTAAACAGGCTAAACTTTTTGTAAGTCGCGCAGTATGCTTTCTATCTTCTCGATACACTCGGCAGGCAAACGAGATTTATCGAGATTAAAAATCACCTTATCGCCTTTGTATAGGGCTGTCGCACCAGGTACAAATTGATGACGGGTATTAAGGTTTACTTTTTTACCTGATGGCTCTTTCAGAACATCCGTCAGTAAACCAATAACTTCCTCGGATTCAAAGATAACTCCCGCTTTCTTTTGCTCATGAAGCTGTTGTGTCCGTTGCAACAATAAAGCTTCTTTTCCCGAAAATGCTTTGTACAGCGTCTCCCCAGAGCGGGCGGAAAGTTCACCAGGATGAGTAAACAGGGCAACCACTGATTTTGGCAAATGGGCCGTGTTGATGCAACGCGTGATGATTTTACGGGAAATATTCTCAGCTTCAGCCAGAGCAGAGATATTGCCGTTAAAATCATTTTCCAACCGCTGTGCATAACGGTTGCCCCGTTCATAAGCGCTGACAGGACGATAATCATTACCCAGCCGTGATAAAGCCATCATCTGTTCGTCATCGAGATCCCCGACGAGAACACGATAATCTGATGATGTCAGTATGGCGGCTTTACGACGGCGACTACCATCAGCAATTTCAATGACACCTTCTACCCTTCGTCCGAACGCAGGCGTCTGTTGACCACTCAGCATAAAAGAGGGAATCAGATCATCAAGCGCGTCTTCGGTCAGTAGTTCCTGGTCACGTTCATTACCTGACCAGACTCTTGATGCCGTCTCAACACTCTCGCCCGGGATCGCTTCCAGAATAAATTTCACTTCCCGGCCACAAACCGGAAGCAGAATGGTATTCCCGCGGGCCATGGCTCCAACCCGTGCAATTAATGAATCAACCATCGGTGCAGCGGGTGCCGCTGAAGGTTCAGTTTCGGGGCGGATATCTTTTACGGTATGTTTTGGAATGACTGGTGCACGTTTCATTATCTGATCTCCCAGCGAGGTTTAATCAGGCGATCAAAAATTTCATTACAGACAGGCTCCCAGATAGACAGCGCATTTCGCCAGGCTCCTGTAGATGAGCGCTGATCGATAGCCTGCTCAAACACCGTTCTCATACGGATCTGACCTTTACCGACTTCGTCGGTCTCGCGAACAACGTTTTTCAGTACCATGCTTCCCCAGGCATCGCGGATCTGTTCTTCCATCCAGGGTGACTGTGAGCCATTGTTATTGCTGTACTTGGTCAGAAGAATTCTAACGTCAGGTTCAAAACCCTGCAGGTCCACGTTTTTTCCCAGGTCGCGCAGCATGTCAAAAAACTGAAGGGCAGAGGTGTAATCAAATAACTCTGCTGGCGTTGGCACGATGAGTACATCTGCAGCACAGACGACATTGATGGTACCAATACCGAGGTTCGGTGCACTGTCGATAACAATGACATCATAATCATGGGCCACTGTTTCGATGGCCAGGCGAAGCATCATACGAGGTTCTGTCGGCAGTTTCCCGTTGTCAAACCTTCCCATTAGTTCTGTCTCAATGCGGTGCAGAGCCAGGCATGAAGGTATGATGTCGAGACCCGGCCAGCAGGTGGCTTTGACGGCATAGGCTGCATCATCGCGCTCACCAAGATAAAAAGGCAGCAGTGTGTCTTCGGCATGGATATGCAAATCAGGGACCCAGCCGTGGTACATGGAGGCTGTGCCTTGAGGATCGTTCCCTTCGACAAGCAGTACTCGCAGCCCTTTCAGCGCCAGGTCCTGTGCCAAATGTACAGATACAGATGTCTTATAGACACCCCCTTTATGTGCTGCCACCGCGATGACGGGCGGAACGCTGTCATCAGGACGGCGCAGACGGGTGCCAAATACATCCCGCATATGGTTGATTTGTTCAATGGTGTAGCCCACCCGCTGCTCTACACGTCCACGCATTTCCATATCAGGATGGGGAAGGCGTCCTGCTTTTTCTGCATCACGGATTGCCTGAGAAGAAACGCCAATCAGATCGGCGGCCTCACCCACACGCCAGCGACGGGTAATTTTCCTGGCTTCCGGGCTATCATCGTTAAACTGTGCAATCGCGATAGCTTTCGTCATTTCATGACCGGCCGTAATGCACTGGTCAAGCGTTTCCATCAGTCCCATTCTTTGTTCCTTATTATTATCTTTGCATTAATCTATTAAATCTTGGTAAAAGGCGCAAAGCAACATTAAAGTTGCAAACCGTCTTAAATATTGCAAAGCCGATCAAAATATAGTCTTGTTCAGTTCAGCATCCGCCTGAAAGGCTGCCGCATGCTTCAGTCAATATCATCCGCTCGCCGCAGAAAGTATGCGCGCGTAGGCGCATGCGTCGAGGAAGCGGAATTACTCCGTACTAACAAGGTGTGGCTGACGCTCTGAAGCTAACGAAGCTCCACTGGAAGGAACTGAATGGTAAGGAATTGACTATAGTATGCAGATTATTGACTGCGGTATGAAGCTGAATAGGAATAGGGAAGAGTAATGACATGCATTTTTCTGCATATCACAGTCAAGACTATTGCCTTTCCTGGTGTTGTATTACTGGGTTGTTGTACCAAGATTCACATTGTGTCATGTCAGTGGTCCATATGTATTGGATGCTGGCTGTTATTCCATATTTCGATCCAGTAATTGATCCTTAAGGAGATCATGTTGAGATCAAAAAGAGATCCCCGGATCGTTTAGCGCCCCGCTACGCCTGAGCCTGGAGACTATCTTCATTAACTGTGGTGTGTGGTATGTTGACTGTTGTGTGCGAGATCAACTATTGCGGTATGCAATTGTATTAACTGGGGTATGTATTTCCGTTGACTGTGATATGCGTATATACTTTCGTTTGTGGATAACCGCGGGTTAATAAAATGGCTATGGAAAATAATGAGTTACCCCTGAATCTTCAGGAGGTCAATAAGACAACGGGTGAAGTTGTTAAGCTGGATGTCAACAGCGCCAGTACTGTTCAGCCTGTTGCGCTCATGAGGCTTGGTCTGTTCGTTCCTACCCTCAAATCGACCTCTAGGAGTAAGACGAACCGCAAAAACGTCACGGATGCGACTGAGGAGCTCGTACAGCTGTCCATTGCCCGGAGTGAAGGGTATACCGATGTCAGGATCACCGGATCGCGCCTCGATATGGATACGGACTTCAAAGTCTGGCTTGGAATCATCCGTTCAATGTATGATTTTGGCGTTAAGGATGACACGCTCAAGCTGTCTTTTGTTGAGTTTGTTAAAATGTGTGGCTTTGACTCCCGGCGCTCTAACAAGAAAATGCGTGACAGGATAAGCAACTCCCTGTTCAAGCTGGCATCCGTAACCCTCAAGTTTCAGAGTGAAACGAAAGGGTGGACTACGCACCTGGTTCAGTCTGCCTATTACGACATCACTGCCGATGTCGTGGAGATCAGGGCAGAGCCCAAGCTCTTTGAGCTTTATCAGATGGACAGGCGGGTCCTGTTGCGTCTGAAAGCCATTGATGCCCTGCAGCGCAAGGAGTCCGCACAGGCACTCTATACCTACATTGAAAGTCTGCCACAGAATCCGGCCCCCATCTCCATGAAGCGTATGCGAGACAGACTCAACCTGACGTCTAACCTCTACACGCAGAACCACACGGTGCGCAAAGCCATGGCGCAGCTGAAGGATATCGGCTATCTGGATTACACCGAATTCAAACGCGGCCGGGCCACCTACTTCAGCGTGCATTACCGTAATCCGAAACTCATCAGTAGCAAGGTCGTTGTTCCCCGTGAGCCGGAAGAGGAAGTACCTGAGCAGAACTATGACGAAGTTATTAAAGCCCTGAAGGCTGCAGGTATTGATCCTCAGAAACTAGCAAAAGCGCTCGCCAGCGTGAAACCGGGAAATGACTGAGGAATGCCGTTTTAGAGTTTGTTGACTGTGGTATGCAGAGCGCATACCACAGTCAATTTATACTGATTCATCATTCCGTTTAGGTTTTGCTTGCCTTGACTGCGATATGCGGATAGGCCTACCGGAGTATTGATATTGACTGCGGTGTGTGGAAGAGCGGGCAGTCTGCTCAACATCTTCACTGCGATATGTTTACTTTCATCACTTAGTCAATATTGTTCGTCAGGGCGGATGCCCTTAGCCCAGTACTTTCACAAAGGGTCTTAACCCACCGAGATCAAAGGATTCCGGGGGCAGCGTCCGGGATTCACTGATCCGCACTCCCGTGTTCCAGAAAGTAGAGAACAGCATTTAATGGTGAAGATCCGGCATATAGAAGAGTAGGGCTCTCACTTCGGGGACGAGTAGGTACGCCAGGGTGGCGCCGGTTAAAGTGGCCATCCTTCTGAGTGCGGCCGCGGTCGCAAAGTCGACCCCATGGGCTTTCGGCAACAGTGAAATGCGTTATGAAGAAAAGGGGGCAATGCAGGGATGAACAGGATCGGAACGAAAAGGTAAGTAATGAAGAAGACGTAAAGTGCGTTACGTGAATTCCGGCCTGGTACAGCCTGGACCCCTGTCAGTTTTCACGTAACGCAAGATTAATTTATTATCGAATAAGTGGATGTCATTACAACTGTCTGTAAATTTTGACAAATTTAGTTATCTTTTTTTCAGCATGGCAACAGCATCAGCCTGTGCCATTGAAAATTGCACACGATGCCTTGCAGCAACATCGAGCGCAAATACCTTTGTATAGACTTCCGTCGAGCTGATCGACTTGTGCCCCATCAGGCTCTGCAGCACCTTCAGCGGAATTCCGGCATACAGCATGTGCAGGGCGTAGGAGTGGCGGAACGTGTGTGGCGTCACCGGCACGGAGAACGTCACCCCGTCGGCGGCTGCCGCTTCAACAGCTTCGCCCAGCCAGGTGCGAACGGTACGGTCGGTGATCTCCCAGATGCGCACCTTTTCCGTTCTGCCGGTGCGCTTATTCCGGCGTTCCAGCGGTATTTTCAGGGTGGCCACCATCATTTCCAGCTGGCGGGCATACTGCGGATCGGAAAGCGGAACGTTACGATGAGGCTGGCTGCCGGCCGGAGCACGGCCGGCCGTTCGGGCCGCTTTCTCCACCCGCTGTTTGAGGGTTGCCAGTTGCACGAACGGGTAGGGCGGGGCCAGGGAAAAATCACTCCGGGTCAGGGCCAGTGCTTCGTTAATACGGGCGCCGGTGTTCCACAGGGTGGTCAGCAGCATCTTACGGTGAAGATCGGGCACGTAGTGGAGCAGGGCGCTCACTTCCGGCGCCAGCAGGTATTTCGGCAGTTCGTCCTGAACGAGCGCCATCTGGCGCAGTGCCAGCGCGGCCGGGTAATCGATGGCCACCGGCAGCTGAGCAGAGGAAAAAGCCCCGCTATGGCCTGGCAGTGCTGGCATCATGTTATGTCACCATTGTCATTAGAGTGTGCAGTGCATCACCGGTGCATCCGGGGATGCCGGACCCGGCAGGATCAGATACTCGGTAGCAGATTTGACACGGTAATTGGTGTAATCTTCAAACGAAACCGGGCTTGCTTTCATCCCCGCGAGAAAAGTTTCTTCAAGACCGCGGGCACGCGGAAGCGATAGTTCTATCGTCTCAGGATCGATGGCCATTTTCTGGCGGGTGGCTTCCAGCTCAGTGGTCAGCCGGTATTTTTCCGTACGAAAAGGAATACTCTCTTCAGCGTTTCGCTGTGTATAGGTCACGTCAAACATCATGCGATCACCGTCGTTCTGCAGTACCACGCCCCTGAGGAGACTTTCTATACGAACGGGGGATTCACCTTTCTGCGGAATCTCCGAGGTCCGGCTGCAGATAATCACCATCCCGGGTTTCTGACTGGCATTAACCATCCGCATTTCACTGAGCGTTGCCGCCCCTGCATCCCGTGCAGTCACACCCAGCAGGATCGTCAGCCCCATTATAAAACCGGTCAGTTTACACATCGTTCCTGTATCCTTTACGTTAATGTCTGGATCATCTTCAGGGAGAAATCCCGCCGGACTACACTATCGAGTGACATGTGGCCGCCAGAGGGTGTCCAGCCGACCACTCATTAAATGCTGCTGTCGGCTATCAGTAGCGACCAAGAGTCATTAACTGGAAGCATTTTTCCTCGGAGAGCTCTCCTTCTTTCTTTGGGAGAGGGCCAAGGAAAGGAGTTATCACATCGACTTCTGTGGACAGATACCATGTGTCATCAGCATCATCCCACCAGGCAACTGTGCGATCGTCCCAAGTGTGTATCTCACGGTAGCAGCCGTATCCGTATATGTGCTCAAACTCCGATTCTTCCATCCAGACTCTGTCATGCCCAAGGATTATGAGAGCCTCAAATAAAACACTCAGTGTAATTTTCATATTCATAATCAACTTCCTTATTATTTAATATCTATTAGTTCTATTTATTTATCATCGCCAGCAGAACATTCCGTTGCCCGCCCGCAGTGATTAGCAGAATAACAGTCACCGCCCGCAATTACCGGATCTCACTCTTTTTGACTTCCGAAAAATTCATAATAGCAAAGTTTTCGGAAGCGATGATGAACAGATTAACAGGATTTACTCGTCAGGTCGGTCTGATGCGGAGAGGGTGAAAGTTATCTAACTACTTAAAGTGTAGCACATTTTTAATTTTCGTTTCACAAATCAGCGCAGAAAATCGCCGTGATCCGGAACTAACAGAAATCGGATCTGCGGAGAAAGAAAGAAGGATTATTGCAGCAGAATCAAGAAAAGAGGCGGATTGTTGTGATTTGGGGATTATTGCATGGAGTGCAAATTTTACGGCTGACTGAGGCTTAAATGGCAACTATAAGGAAAGAGAAACTTTTTTCAGTTTTTTTTACAGACCGGCCTTAAAGGCCGCATCAGATTTCCTAAATACAGTTTTACATAAGGAACATCGTATGACTGTATTTCTCATCCTCACCGCCATCGCATATGGCATCGTCAGTACCGGCGGCTACATCCTTTTAGTGGACAAAGGGTATCAGGGCTGGACCCTATTCTGGAAAAACTATGACGACCTGCCCCATATCTACCGTTCCCGCTGGCGATACCAGAGACGCTTCATTCTCAGACGTATCTGGAAGCGTCTCTTTAATCGCTGAGAAGGTTATCCAGCAGCATCCCCAGCCCGGCCAGCCAGCACAGGCAACACCATGTGGTGAACACCATCCGGGTCTGGCCGGATTTCCACTTGCGGACGGTACGTTCGTCCACATTCAGCCGGTTGGCCAGCTGGATGTCAGTCAGGGGGATCAGCCCCCGAACGAAGGTAGTTTCGCGTGCCGTGTAGTGGCACACTAAATTTGGCCACCTGATGAAAGGTGATATTCTCACCACAACACAAAACAGGTGACTTAATGAACAAGAAAACCAAACGAACCTTCCCCCCTGAGTTCAGGCTGGAATGTGCACAGCTGATTGTTGATAAGGGCTACTCATATCGACAGGCCAGTGAAGCGATGAATGTCGGTTCAACCACGCTTGAGAGCTGGGTACGCCAGCTCAGGCGAGAGCGCCAGGGGATTACGCCCTCTGCCACACCCATTACTCCAGACCAGCAACGTATCCGCGAGCTGGAAAAGCAAGTTCGCCGTCTGGAGGAACAAAATACGATATTAAAAAAGGCTACCGCGCTCTTAATGTCCGACTCGCTGAACGGTTCACGATAGCCGCCAGACTAAGTGACAGCCACACGGTTGTCAGCCTGTGTTCTGCTCTGGAAATACACCGCAGCAGTTACCGGTACTGGCGAAAACGACGCGATACGGTTAATCCGGCACGAGTCAGGTTGTGCAGCGAAATACGCCGGGCGTGGAACCAAAGTCGGGGCTCTGCGGGCGCGCGCACTCTGGCTGAAATGCTGACTCAAAACGGCGTCCCGATGAGCCGTTACCGTGCCGGGCGTCTGATGAAATATCTGAACCTGAGCAGTTGTCAGCCCGGAAAACATCAGTATAAAAATGCCCGTCAGGAGCATACCAGCCTGCCGAATCTGCTTGAGCGTCAGTTCGCAGTACCGGAGCCAGACCGGGTATGGTGTGGAGATATTACGTATCTCTGGGCAGGAAATCGCTGGTGCTATCTGGCGGTTGTTATGGATCTTTTTGCCCGCAGGGTTATCGGCTGGAGTCTGTCAGCGCATGCCGATACCGCACTGATAAGCAGTGCCCTGCGGATGGCCTATGAGACGCGTGGCCAACCCCGGGATGTCATGTTCCATAGCGACCAGGGAAGCCAGTATACAGGCCTTAAATATCAACAACTTCTCTGGCGTTGCAGAATAAATCAAAGCGTCAGTCGGCGGGGAAACTGCTGGGATAACAGCCCCATGGAACGCTTCTTCCGCAGTCTGAAAACAGAATGGGTGCCAACGAATGGTTACGCAGGCAAGGACGAGGCCCGGCAGCAAATTAATGATTACATATTGAACTACTACAACAGCGTCAGACCTCACCATTATAACGGTGGGCTGACGCCGGAAGAGTCAGAGAACAGATACCATTTTTACTGTAAAACTGTGGCCAGTATTACTTGACCACTACACCGTGGGGAGCTGCCAGTCTTCTCCGCTGACCAGCGTATACCCGTTAAATTCTCCGGATTCAATCATCTCCCGTATACGTTGCTGGTTTTCTGGGTTCATAATGAATCCGGCTGCTGAGGGAGCCATCGCACGGGGTCTGCAGGCGTATAGTAATATTGGTGATCTTTTTCCTGCAAATCGAGGTATTTTTCAACGTCGCTGAGCTGATAAGCAGAATAGAAAGTGCTTGAATTTCCTACATTGTACATATCGATGGTGCTCATGACATTATCAATGTAATCAAAAGAAACTTTGTAGAAATTTAAGTGGCGATCGTCACAACACTTTAGCAGTTCGGGTCGTGGTGAAAAAACGTCTATCCGGGGACGGAATGTTAATGGTGAGCCAATAATAAAACACAAAGTGAAATTATGAGACAACGGCAGATATATTCTATTCTGTTTTGTGTATAAACAAAATATATTCGGGGCTATCGCAAAGACTGGCCTGGGGTTAGTACTGTCAAAAGCGTGGCCGGTGTGTATTATTTCAATCACGCTCGTCCGACTGAATATTTTATTCCGGAAGACATTGATCATGTCATAAGGCGTGGGTTTATTGAGAATAGCCAGCAGGCTGAACAAAGTAAAAATCGCCCGACATTTATCCTCTCTGGATGAGGACGCGTTGGCTACGCGAAGCAATTTTTGATAAAAACTGTCGTTCATTAGTGCGGGCTGGGTGCCAGGCAGTGACTGAATGCTTTTTATATATTCTTCAAAATGCATTTCAATGTCATGATGAAAGTGGTCAAGAAGATCCTGCTTGTAGGGATTCTTATTCTGGGGATTATGTAAATTTAAAAGCAGCTGCATTACTGCAAAGCTGGTCAGTGTCTCGAACGGGAAATCGCCGGGCTTAGCCAGACGAAGTCGAGAAAAATTATGTTCGTGAATAATGTCGTTCACTACTGCGGCCGTCAGACGCTCATAGGCCCACAGTTCTTCTTCGATGTCAAAGGCTTCTCCGGTTTTGGCATCGATGAGCCGAAAGAGATTTTTAGCGACCGCGACACTGGAAATTGGAAGAGGCTGTTCATAGAGGACGTTATCTCCAGTATGTGAAGGGTATGCCTCAATCTGACGGCTGCGAACCGCCAGGGACAGGCGCAATGTCAGATTCTGTCGCGGCCTTGGCGCGTGCCTGGAAGCGTTCATAGCAATCCAGCCCGCAGAAATGTTCGACGTATTCCGCGCCTTCCGGGGTGAAGGCGGCATCGAGCGGAATTTCTTTGCAGCATACGCAGCAGGTGGTGCAACTGGCAGTGTTCGGGGCGTTTGCGTTCATGGTGGTACTCCTCCAGATTGGTAGCGAAGCTCAAAGCTGCCCACTCTCGGCTGGCTGGGAAGCGGTCATGATCTTCCCTTGAAGGCCCGCAGCAGCCGCGTCACAGACAGGACAAACAAGCCGGTCAGCGTGAGGGCTGCAATACCCCAGTGCTCCCCGATGAACGCGCCGGCCGTCGTGCCGGCTAGCACAATGGCGAGAATCGGCAAATGGCAGGGACAGGTGAGCACGGCCAGCGCGCCCCACAAGTAGCCGGTGATCGGTTTGTGCGTCTCAGACGGCAAGTGCTCTGGGCTGTTCATGGCAGACTCTCCGCGTGCTGTGCCGGTTCGGTTGGCATGGCGGCCAGTTGCATTTCGAGGCTGGCCAGGGCCTCGCGCCGACGCTCGACGAGTTGCCGCAACACGGCAAGCTGCGCAGACGCACCGTCACCGTCCGCAGCATCCAGCGCCCGGCACAGCCGCGCCAGTGCGTCCAGGCCGATACCCGCTTCGAAGGCAGCCCGTACAAAGCGCAGCCGTTGCAACGCGGTGTCATCGAACAAGCCGTAGCCGCCCGTGGTGCACGCGACCGGCCGTAGCAATCCGCGCAGCAGGTAGTCGCGCACGATATGCACGCTCACCCCGGCATCAAGGGCCAGCCGGGACACTGTGTAGGCGCTCATTGAACACCTCCTTTTCCTCATCCGGCGCAGCACGAAAGCTGCTTCACGTCCTTGCTGAAGGTCTGCGCCGCGAGCTTCAGCCCTTCGACCATGGTCAGGTAGGGGAACAATTGGTCGGCCAGTTCCTGCACGGTCATACGGTTGCGAATGGCGAGCACCGCCGTCTGGATCAGTTCACCCGCTTCCGGGGCCACCGCTTGCACGCCGATGAGCCGTCCGCTACCTTCCTCGATGACCAGCTTGATGAAGCCGCGTGTGTCGAAGTTGGCAAGCGCACGCGGCACGTTGTCCAAGGTCAAGGTGCGACTGTCGGTCTCGATCCCGTCGTGATGTGCTTCCGCCTCGCTGTAGCCCACGGTGGCGACCTGCGGGTCGGTGAACACCACGGCCGGCATTGCGGTCAGGTCCAGGGCCGCATCGCCGCCAGTCATGTTGATCGCAGCACGGGTGCCGGCCGCTGCCGCCACATAGACGAACTGAGGCTGGTCGGTGCAGTCGCCAGCCGCATAAATGTGTGGCGTACTGGTGCGCATGCCCTTGTCGATGACGATGGCCCCCTGCGCATTGGCAGCGACTCCCGCCGCTTCCAATGCCAGGCTGCGCGTGTTCGGTGCCCTGCCAGTGGCGACCAGCAGCTGGTCGGCGCGTATTTCACCGTACCCGGTGGTCAGCACGAATTCGCCGTCCACATGCGCGACCTGGCTGGCTTGCGTGTATTCCAATACCTTGATCCCTTCGGCACGGAACGCGGCTGTAACGGCCTCGCCGATGGCCGGGTCTTCGCGGAAGAACAGCGTGCTGCGTGCCAGGATCGTCACTTTGCTGCCCAGCCGGGCAAAGGCTTGCGCCAGTTCCAGCGCCACCACAGACGAGCCGATCACGGCCAGGCGCTCGGGAATGGTGTCGCTGACCAGGGCCTCGGTGGAAGTCCAGTAGGGTGACTCTTTCAGGCCCGGAATCGGCGGCACGGCCGGGCTGGCACCCGTGGCGACCAGGCAGCGGTCGAACGCCACCACACGCTCGCCGCCATCGTTTAAACGGACGGCAAGGCTCTGGTCGTCCTTGAAACGCGCTTCACCATGCAGCACGGTGATGGCCGGGTTGCTGTCCAGGATGCCTTCGTACTTGGCGTGGCGCAGCTCATCGACGCGCGCCTGCTGCTGGGCCAGTAGTTTGCTGCGATCAATCGCAGGCACAGTCGCCGCGATGCCACTGTCGAATGGGCTTTCACGGCGCAAATGGGCGATATGGGCAGCGCGGATCATGATCTTGGACGGCACGCAGCCGACATTGACGCAAGTACCGCCGATGGTGCCGCGCTCGATCAGCGTGACGTTCGCACCTTGCTCGACGGCCTTCAGCGCCGCCGCCATCGCGGCTCCGCCGCTGCCAATAACGGCGACGTGCAGTCCGTCCCCATCACCACCAGCCTTGTCGCCACCGCCCAGCCATCCCAGCGCCTTGCCAAGCAGTCTGCCCCGCGCTGAAGTGGATGGGGCATCGGCGGGTGTGGCCTTGTAGCCGAGGCCGGCCACAGCGGCGGTCAGCGCCTCTGGCGAGGTGCCGGGATCGGTGGCGAGTTGCGCGGAGCCTTTCGGGTAGGACACGAGCGCCGACAGCACGCCCGGCACTTTCTCCAGGGCGTCCTTGACATGTGTCGCGCACGAGTCGCAGGTCATTCCGGTGATATTCAAATACATTGCATCGTTCCTTTTCGTTTCGGCAACTGCCAATGCAGTTAGCCGTGTTTGGGTGGTAGTTCGCAGCGGCGGTTGGCCGGTGAGAGCAGATCCCAGATCGACACCCCGATCATCAAGGCCAGACCGACATAGAGGAGGTTCGCCGTCCACCAATTGCCAAAAAACAAGAGCATGGCCGCCAGCACGATGGCTGGGCCGACCATCCCGAGCAGGCTGCGGTACCATTGCCGATGACTCAGCCAGCCCAGTGCATTCGCCAGCAAAGCCACGACTGCGAACAGCGGCAGCAGCTTGGAGATAAACAACCCTTCGTATTCCTGTAGAAAGCCAAGGCCGATGGCCGCGCCCAGGCTGGCGATAGCCGGGAAACAGGCAGCGCATCCCATCGCGGAAACAACGCTGCCAAGCGCGCCAGCCTTGTCGGCAATGCGTGTAATCAGTCCCATGATCGCCCCAGGTTCGGGTTCAGTGGCTCACTGCTTGACGCTGGACGGATAGCCCGCGTCTCCGGTTGCCTTGGTCAGCTTCTGCACGCTGGTCTTGGCATCATCGAACGTGACAACCGCTTCGCGTGTCTCGAAGGTCACGTCAATTTTGCTGACGCCTTCGACCTTGGAAATCGCCTTCTTGACGGTGATCGGGCAGGTGGAGCAGGTCATGCCCGGTACGGACAGCGTGACGGTCTGGGTGGCGGCCCACACGGGGGCAACAACGGCAGCGAGGGCGAGGGCGGCAAACAGTTTTTTCATGATGAACTCCTGTGATTAATAGAAAAATGGCATGACGTAGGGAAATCCGAGCGCGACCAGGACCAGCGCGGCCACGATCCAGAAAATGAGCTTGTAAGTAGCTCGCACTTGGGGAATCGCGCAGACCTCACCCGGTTTGCAGGCTTGCGCCGGGCGGTAGATGCGCCGCCAGGCGAAAAACAGCGCGACCAGCGCTGCGCCGATGAAGATCGGGCGATAGGGTTCCAGCACCGTCAGGTTGCCGATCCATGCCCCGCTGAACCCCAAGGCGATCAAAACCAGCGGCCCCAGGCAGCAGGCCGACGCAAGAATGGCGGCCAGCCCACCGGCGAAGAGCGCGCCGCGCCCGTTTTGTGGTTCAGACATACGCTTGTCCTTTCAAATTTGGTTTGGATAGCTTAAGCTTACTTCCGTAGTTATGTACGGAGTCAAGCGATATGCAAATTAATTTTGAGAATCTGACCATTGGCGTTTTTGCCAAGGCGGCCGGGGTCAATGTGGAGACCATCCGGTTCTACCAGCGCAAGGGCCTGCTGCCGGAGCCAGACAAGCCCTATGGCAGCATTCGCCGCTATGGCGAGGCGGATGTAACACGAGTGCGGTTCGTGAAATCGGCCCAGCGGCTGGGCTTTAGCCTGGACGAAATCGCCGAGCTACTGCGGCTGGAGGATGGCACCCATTGCGAGGAAGCCAGCGGCCTGGCCGAGCACAAGCTCAAGGATGTGCGCGAGAAGATGGCCGACTTGGCACGCATGGAGGCCGTGCTGTCTGAACTGGTGTGCGCCTGCCATGCGCGGAAAGGGAACGTTTCCTGCCCGCTGATTGCGTCACTGCAAGACGGAACGAAGCTCGCTGCATCGGCGCGGGGGAGTCACGGGGTGACTACGCCTTAGCGTGCTTTATTTTCCGAATTCTGAGACGACCCCTGGTATGATCGAGCAAAGGCTCATCTCAATGAGCAATCCCCGCAACAAATTTTTTCGGGGTGCAACAGACCCTTTAGTGTCCAGGCCTGAAAAAAAAGAAAGCACGGTCTCTGAGAGACTACGGTCCTTACGCAACCATACCGGTTAGCGAGCTTTATATTTTCATTATGACTATCTGTATAACAGGGGAATGAATGTGATTAAAAAAATATGCGAAGTGATTGATGGAGAGTATGTCTGTGACATTGATATCAGTGTGGAAGAATGGAAAACTTTATTAACAAATGATAAAGTTTTTGACACAAAAAGTATTGCAGCGTTAAAAAAATGGTTTATTGAGCCAAATCATTCCTGCACATGCTTCGATATTGGTAAGAAGTACGACCTGCACAGCATGAGTGCTAATGGAGTCATAAACGGACTGGGTGGCAGAGTTCAAAAAGAACTTGGTAGATTCGAGGTTAAAGGTGTCGGAAATATCGCATCCGGTACAAAATTCATTACCGTAATGAAGAGTAAAGAAATCGGCGGAAAACCCAAAAGAAACTTATGGACAATTCGTGAGGAACTTGTTCAGGCAATTAACGAACTGGATTTTTTTGGTACAACAGAAATGGCCAGCAGTGAGTATTACTCTGACGATGAGTTGATCAATGCCATAGAGAAAAGTAATATCTTTGACAACGTTCAGACGTTTGAATATACAGGGGAAGCCAAACCAAAGAAAAATGCAATAGAAGTAAAAAATGGCCTCTCGTATCCCAGGAGTAAAGGCGTATCCCAAAATGCGCTGAATAAAGCAGGTTACAGATGTGAAGTCGATAGTGACCACCCAACATTCAGAAGGCGAAATTCATCCTTAAATTACACAGAACCTCATCACATTGTACCTATGTCCAGGCAAGATGCTTTTGACACATCTCTTGATGTTGAAGAAAATATCATATCTCTGTGTTGCAATTGCCATAAACAAATTCACCTTGGTCAGGGTTATGAAGATATGCTGAAAGAAATATACACTGCGCGAAAAAGGTTATTAAAAAAAGTTGGTATTGATATATCACTGGAAAACTTGATTCTTTATTACAAAATGGAAAGTAAGTGAGATTCAAACGAGAGTGATACCTTCGTTTTATTGGTCGGGATGAACAGCAGATGATGTTTCCGGCAAGTATCGGGTCCAGAAACTTTCTGTTAAAAAAGAGGTAAAAGTAGTCTTGAGCCCTGACTGCGAATTGCCATTGCGCATGACCAGAGAACAGGACGAACCCCTGCCAAACCCAGGCATGAGAAACACCTTTAAAACATAGACTTAATTAAAATCAGCAATTCCCATCGAAATAATAAGCAAGCAGAATTGGCTCAGGTGAATTTCACTCGGTGCAGTGCATGCGTTGGGGGGGGTAAAAGGAAAAACCCGAAATGAATCGGGTTTTGATTAATTAACGATTAACAGGTTCCCGTGCCCGGGAACACTCTGATTGTACGCGCAATATATTATTTCCGCAATCATTATTTTTGATTACCAAGCCATGTATTCATCTGCTCAATTTCACCTTTTTGAGCTTTAATGATGTCCTGCGCGAGCTTTCTCATTTCCGGATCTTTTCCGTATTTTAGCTCGGTCTCAGCCATTGCTATTGCCCCTTCATGGTGTGCTACCATGCCTTTCGCAAAAGCCTTGTCGGGATCGGACTCTTTTACAGCGGCCATCATTTTGTCATGCATACCTTTCATGCCGGACATATATTCCTGTGACGATGACGATGACGATGACGATGCCGATGAGGATATATCTGACATTTTCATTTCTGAATGTTCTGCGGAAATCGCTGGCAGGGATAACATCAGTATAACAAAAAGCGAATTTGTGATTTTCATATAATAAACCCTTTCAGATGGTTACCGGATAAGTTTAGCTGAGTCAGACAAAAAAGCCCCCTGAAGGGGGCAAAAAATAACAACATATCCGTATAAGGGACAATCTATCAAGGAAAGGGTAACCGCACGGAAACTTCAGTTGTCATCAGCCCGCATTGATCATGCGGCGGTGTGCATCAGCCATAGCCTGATGGGGGCCGGACTGACCGTTATTCGTAAATTCATGGGCAACAGCTGCTCTTTCATGTTCATTCATCGCCGCAAACGAAGTCGCCGGACGGGAAGCGTTAACGGTGCCAGTTCCCATCATCTTCTGATGACTTTCCGCCATTTTTTTATGTGCATCTGCTGAACCATTGTTCATGGTTTCATGAACAATAATAGCCTGTTCATGCTGATCCATACCGGCCATCCGTGGAGCTGCCCCCTGGATGGCGGCTGGAGTTGAAGAAGACTGCATCTGATGGGCCGGAGCCTGAGCATTATTGACACGCTCATGGATATTTACAGTTTCAGTGGCCCAGGCCGTAGAAATTAAGCTCAAACCTAACACTGATGCTAAGACGATATTTTTCATGGTAACTCTCCATTTCTGAATTAGTGATGTCCGTGAATTTCGATCTGTGTCCTCAGTAGTACAACTGACAACTCTACAGACCTTATTCCGCCAGGATGAGGCTTTAATACAACTCCTGGCTTGTGCTGATGCCGTGTATGGATGAAGTAATAATGCCTTCCTGATAAGTTGCACTAATTATATCGAATGGCTTCTGTTTGCTGCATGACAGGCTAATGACATCTTTGTCATTTAAATCTTTATTCTCAGTACTGGGTTTCCGGAATCATTTTCTCCAGTCTGGGCACGGATAGGATAAAACGAGTTGAACGTACGTCCGATTCCACCTGCACTCTTCCGTGATGTGCTTCCACGATGGACTTCACAATCGCAAGGCCGATGCCGCTGCCTTCTCCTTTTCGTTGTCTGGACGGATCTACCCGATAAAAACGGTCAAACAGCCTTGATAAATGCTCTTCAGGGATTGGTTTCCCCGGATTTTCAATCACAAGGTCAAAAAAGCTCTCCTGCTCTCTTATTGAGACGGTGATTGCCTGTCCCTCCGGGGTATAACGCAGGGCATTGGATAACAGATTATTGATCGCCCTTCTGAACATTTGTGGATCTCCCTCAACCAGGCAGGGCATCCCGTTAAATTTGAGCGTGATATTGCGTTCTTCGGCCCAGGCTTCGAAAAACTCGAAGACTTTCATGACTTCCGCTCTGAGGTCAAACATGACCCTGTCAGGTATCAGCTGATTATTATCTGCCTGTGCCAGGAACAGCATATCGCTGACCATTTTGGTCATCCGGTTATACTCTTCAAGACTGGAATAGAGGACATCCTCAAGTTCCCTCTGTGTTCGATCCTGACTCAGTGCGATTTCAGTCTGCGTCACCAGATTGGTGATGGGCGTTCTGATCTCATGCGCGATATCGGCAGAGAAATTGGCCTGGCGGGTAAAGACATCCTCAATCTTTCCAATCATATGATTGAACGAGATAACCAGTTGCTCCAGCTCAATGGGAACGCGTGTCGGTTCCAGTCGCGCATCAAGATTCTCGGAGGTGATGTTTTTAATGGCATTGCTGACATTACGAAGGGGCAGGTGCCCCTGACGGACAGCGATTCGAATGATCAGAACAATCAACAGGCTTATCACGACGGCAATCGCAATCAGGTTCTTTTTCAGCGCATCGAGGTAATGGAGATGGAAATTAATGGATAGGCCAGTCAGCATGACATAGTTCTGCTGTTTGCCCTGAAATATCGCCTGACCAGAGGAGGCGATAATCCTGTATGTTTCCATCTTCATTTCGGACCCGGTATCCATCGGTCCCGCAGGATCCTCCACCGTCCAGAGAAAGACATCCCGTGCGCGGCTGTGCTCGCTAAAATCTGCTGAATTCACTGCCGGGCGTAGTGCCGCCCCCTGAGCTGAGCTAAAGAGCACTTCACCCCTGGGATTGAGGAGCAAAAGGGCAACGTTGCGGTAGCTGGCAATTGATTCCTTTATTTTGCTTATTTTTTTATCATCCGGATCCACCGGGGACTGCAGTATACGGTTCAGTGTGGTGCTGATTTGTTGAAGATCGCTGACATCCTGCTCGGCAAAATGATTTTCAACAGAATGCAGCATAAACCAGGTGAAGGCGATAAAAGCCAGTATCGTGGACAGGCTGATAAAAAAGGTCAGCCGCAGAGCGAGTGAGAAAGGGCGTCTGGAAGGTTTGCTATGCATCCGGGACCTCCAGCATGTAGCCCACGCCCCGGACTGTCTGGATCAGCTTTGTCTCGTAATCGTTGTCTATTTTAGCGCGGAGTCGCTTTACTGCGACATCGATCGCATTAGTGTCGCTGTCAAAATTCATGTCCCAGACCTGAGAGGCAATCAGGGAGCGGGGAAGAACCTCTCCCTGATGGCGAATGAAGAATTCCAGCAGGCTGAACTCTTTACTGGTGAGCACAATGCGGTTTCCGGCGCGACTGACTTTTCTGGATACGAGATCAATCGAGAGGTCAGCCACCTTAAACTGGCTTTCCGTGATCATCGTGTTTCCCCGCCTCAGAAGGGTTCTCACCCGGGCGAGCAGTTCGGCAAACGCAAAGGGTTTAACCAGATAATCGTCCGCACCCAGTTCCAGTCCTTTGACCCTATGTTCGATCGTGCCGAGGGCTGTCAGCAGTAAGACCGGCATACCCTTTCCGGCAGTGCGCAGCATGCGGATGATATCCCAGCCGTTCACATCAGGTAGCATGATATCCAGAATGACTAAATCATACTCGGCTGTCATGGCGAGATGATATCCGGTAAGACCATTATCAGCGTGATCCACTACGAACCCTGCCTCTGTAAGCCCTTTGCTGAGATATTCACCTGTTTTAATTTCGTCTTCGACGATCAATATTTTCATCTTGCTCCCCGGCTGGCTGCTAATGTCATTCTATTGCGCCCACGATCGTTATCAACGGATTACAGCAAAAATGACAACATTGTCATTATCCTGTCACCCGGCAAACAGAGAGCGTTAGGTAAAGTACCCCTATCAATACTCTGGACTTCGTTTGAACCATTTACCAGGTCTGCCTGTACGAGAAGCGTTATGTTCAAATTAAAATTACTCAGCATCAGTACCATATTCATCCTGGCTGGTTGTGTTTCTCTGGCACCTGAATATCAGCGTCCGCCAGCTCCGGTTCCCCAGCAGTTTTCATTGTCTAAAAACAGTCTGACGCCTGCGGTAAACAGCTATCAGGATACGGGCTGGCGAAACTTTTTTGTCGATCCCCAGGTCAGCAGGCTGATCGGTGAAGCCCTGAATAATAACCGTGATTTGAGAATGGCTGCCCTGAAGGTTGAAGAGGCCCGGGCCCAGTTCAACGTCACGGATGCAGATCGTTATCCCCAACTGAATGCCTCATCCGGGATCACATACAACGGTGGTCTGAAAGGTGACAAGCCGACCACACAGGAGTACGACGCGGGTCTGGAGCTCAGCTATGAGCTCGATTTTTTTGGCAAACTTAAGAACATGAGTGAGGCTGATCGCCAGAACTACTTTGCCAGCGAAGAAGCCCGTCGTGCCGTACACATCCTGCTGGTCTCCAACGTTTCACAGAGCTATTTCAGCCAGCAACTGGCGTACGAACAACTCCGTATTGCGCGGGAAACGCTGAAAAATTATGAACAGTCTTATGCATTCGTTGAGCAACAACTGGTGACCGGGAGTACGAACGTTCTGGCGCTTGAACAAGCCAGGGGGCAAATCGAAAGTACCCGCGCCGAAATAGCCAAACGAGAAGGCGATCTGGCTCAGGCAAACAATGCCCTGCAACTGGTGCTGGGAACGTACCGCGCAGTTCCGTCAGAAAAAGGGATTAAAGGTGGGGAGATCGCACCAGTAAAATTGCCACCAAATCTGTCGTCACAAATATTGCTGCAGCGTCCGGATATTATGGAAGCGGAATACCAGTTGAAAGCGGCTGATGCCAATATTGGCGCAGCGCGAGCGGCTTTTTTCCCGTCCATTACCCTGACCAGTGGTCTCTCCTCAAGCAGTACGGAGCTGTCCAGCCTCTTTACGTCAGGAAGTGGAATGTGGAATTTTATTCCTAAAATTGAAATTCCTATATTTAATGCTGGCAGGAACAAAGCCAATCTGAAGCTGGCTGAAATTCGCCAGCAACAGTCCGTGGTTAATTACGAACAAAAAATTCAGTCAGCCTTTAAGGATGTTTCCGACACGCTTGCGCTGCGCGACAGCCTTAGCCAGCAACTTGAGTCACAGCAGCGTTATCTTGATTCACTTCAGATAACTCTACAGCGTGCCAGAGGATTGTATGCAAGTGGTGCTGTCAGTTACATCGAAGTGCTGGATGCAGAACGTTCCCTCTTCGCGACGCAGCAAACCATTCTCGATCTTACCTATTCCCGACAGGTTAACGAAATTAATCTGTTTACCGCGCTGGGTGGCGGTTGGGTAGAGTAAATTTATTTAATTAATCAGGAAATTAAAAATGCGTAATTCACTTAAAGCCGTTTTATTTGGTGCCTTCTCTGTCATGTTCTCTGCCGGTCTTCATGCTGAAACACATCAGCATGGCGATATGAATGCTGCCAGTGATGCTTCGGTACAGCAGGTTATCAAGGGCACCGGTGTCGTTAAAGACATTGATATGAATAGTAAAAAAATCACCATTTCGCACGAAGCAATCCCTGCGGTGGGCTGGCCTGCAATGACCATGCGCTTCACTTTTGTTAATGCAGACGACGCTATCAATGCCCTGAAAACCGGCAACCATGTCGATTTCTCGTTTATTCAGCAGGGCAATATCTCCTTACTCAAAAGCATTAACGTGACGCAATCCTGATTAACAGTCCGGAGCGAATACATCCAGTGCGCCTGAACATTCATTAAGGGATTACTGTGAATGAATGATCGGGCGCATATGCCAGGTGTTTTGATTTTTCAGCGAGAAATTGTATGGCTTCTTTAAAGATAAAATATGCTGCAATAATTATCAGCAGCCTCATAGCAGGAGGGCTGATATCGGTTACTGCCTGGCAGTATGTAAACTCATCACAAAAAACAGTACAAACAGAACAAAAGGCACCGGAGAAAAAGGTACTTTTCTGGTATGACCCGATGAAACCGGATACCAAATTTGATAAACCCGGAAAATCGCCCTTTATGGATATGGACCTGGTGCCAAAATATGCTGATGAAAGTGGCGATAAAAGCAGTGGCGGGATCCGTATCGACCCAACCCAGGTTCAGAATCTGGGATTAAAAACGCAAAAAGTCACGCGAGGAATGCTGAATTATTCTCAGACAATCCCGGCTAATGTCAGTTACAACGAGTATCAGTTTGTCATTGTGCAGGCGCGTTCTGACGGTTTTGTCGAAAAAGTGTATCCCCTGACGATTGGCGATCATGTGAAGAAAGGCACGCCGCTTATCGATATCACCATTCCTGAATGGGTTGAGGCACAAAGTGAGTTCCTGCTGTTATCCGGTACAGGCGGTACGCCAACCCAGATAAAAGGGGTTCTGGAGCGACTTCGTCTGGCTGGTATGCCGGAAGAGGATATTCAAAGGCTGCGTACAACCCGCACCATCCAGACCCGTTTTACCATTAAAGCACCTATTGATGGCGTCATTACTGCATTTGACCTGCGCACCGGCATGAATATTTCGAAAGATAAGGTGGTGGCTCAGATTCAGGGAATGGACCCGGTCTGGATCAGCGCTGCAGTGCCAGAATCTATCGCCTATCTGCTGAAAGATACGTCGCAGTTTGAAATTTCGGTACCGGCTTATCCGGATAAAACATTCCATGTCGAAAAATGGAACATTCTTCCCAGCGTGGATCAGACAACCCGTACGCTTCAGGTCCGTCTCCAGGTTTCTAATAAGGATGAGTTTCTCAAGCCGGGCATGAATGCCTATCTGAAACTGAATACCAGGAGCCAGGAGATGCTGCTGATACCAAGCCAGGCCGTTATCGATACCGGCAAAGAACAGCGCGTGATTACTGTTGATGATGAAGGCAAGTTTGTGCCGAAACAGATCCACGTTCTGCATGAGTCACAGCAACAGTCCGGCATCGGCTCCGGCCTGAATGAAGGCGATACCGTGGTGGTCAGTGGCCTGTTCCTCATTGACTCTGAAGCCAATATTACGGGCGCACTGGAACGTATGCGCCACCCTGAAAAAACAGAAAGCAGTATGCCAGCAATGTCTGACCAGCCTGTAAATATGCATTCAGGGCACTGAGGAGACGACGATGATTGAATGGATTATCCGGCGCTCTGTCGCCAACCGTTTCCTGGTCATGATGGGGGCCCTGTTTCTCAGCATCTGGGGCACATGGACGATTATTAACACGCCTGTCGATGCCTTGCCTGACCTGTCAGATGTGCAGGTCATTATCAAAACCAGCTATCCCGGCCAGGCCCCGCAGATTGTAGAAAACCAGGTCACCTATCCACTTACCACCACCATGCTGTCCGTGCCTGGCGCAAAAACCGTGCGTGGTTTTTCACAGTTCGGTGATTCGTATGTGTATGTCATTTTTGAAGACGGCACCGATCTGTACTGGGCCCGTTCCCGCGTGCTGGAGTACCTGAACCAGGTACAGGGAAAACTGCCCGCCGGTGTGAGTTCTGAAATCGGTCCGGACGCCACGGGGGTGGGCTGGATATTTGAATATGCCCTTGTCGATCGCAGCGGAAAACACGACCTTTCAGAACTGCGTTCTCTGCAGGACTGGTTCCTGAAATTTGAGCTGAAAACCATCCCGAACGTGGCTGAGGTCGCTTCGGTTGGCGGCGTGGTGAAACAGTACCAGATTCAGGTCAATCCGGTAAAATTGTCTCAGTATGGTATCAGCCTGCCCGAAGTGAAACAGGCCCTTGAATCGTCTAACCAGGAGGCCGGTGGCTCATCCGTTGAAATGGCCGAAGCTGAGTATATGGTCCGTGCCAGCGGTTATCTTCAGAGCATTGATGATTTTAATAACATCGTCCTGAAAACAGGCGAGAACGGCGTGCCGGTTTATCTGCGGGATGTTGCCCGCGTGCAGACCGGGCCCGAAATGAGGCGTGGTATTGCCGAGCTGAACGGCCAGGGAGAAGTCGCTGGCGGCGTGGTGATCCTGCGGTCGGGTAAAAATGCGCGCGACGTTATCACGGCAGTGAGGGATAAACTGGAGACGCTGAAGGCCAGCCTGCCGGAAGGCGTTGAAATCGTGACCACCTACGATCGCAGCCAGTTAATCGACCGGGCGATTGATAACCTCAGTTCCAAACTTCTGGAAGAGTTTATCGTGGTGGCCATCGTCTGTGCTCTGTTCCTGTGGCACGTACGTTCTGCCCTGGTGGCGATTATCTCTCTGCCGCTTGGCCTGTGTATCGCCTTTATCGTCATGCACTTCCAGGGACTGAACGCCAATATCATGTCGCTGGGAGGGATAGCGATTGCCGTCGGTGCGATGGTGGATGCCGCCATTGTGATGATTGAAAATGCGCACAAACGGCTTGAGGAGTGGGATCATCAGCATCCGGGTGAGCAGATTGACAACGCCACCCGCTGGAAGGTGATTACCGACGCCTCCGTGGAAGTGGGACCCGCGTTGTTCATTAGCCTGCTGATCATCACCCTGTCCTTTATTCCTATCTTTACCCTGGAAGGGCAGGAAGGTCGTCTGTTTGGCCCGCTGGCATTCACGAAAACGTACTCCATGGCGGGAGCGGCCGCACTGGCCATCATCGTCATTCCTATTCTGATGGGATTCTGGATCCGGGGGAAAATTCCTGCCGAGACAAGTAACCCCCTGAACCGGGTGCTGATCAAAGCGTATCATCCTTTGCTGCTGCGGGTCCTCCACTGGCCAAAAACAACCCTGCTGGTTGCGGCCTTGTCCATTTTCACGGTTATCTGGCCACTGAGTCAGGTGGGCGGTGAATTTCTGCCGAAGATTAACGAGGGCGATCTGCTGTATATGCCGTCGACCTTGCCTGGCGTCTCTCCGGCAGAAGCTGCAGCGCTCCTGCAGACAACAGACAAGTTAATCAAAAGCGTTCCTGAAGTGGCTTCTGTATTTGGCAAGACCGGTAAAGCAGAGACCGCAACGGATTCCGCGCCGCTCGAAATGGTGGAAACCACGATCCAGCTCAAACCTGAGGATCAGTGGCGTCCCGGCATGACAATTGACAAGATTATTGAAGAACTCGACAGGACAGTCCGTTTACCGGGTCTGGCAAACCTCTGGGTGCCGCCTATCCGTAACCGTATTGATATGCTCTCAACCGGGATCAAAAGCCCGATAGGTATCAAAGTGTCCGGGACTGTTCTGTCCGATATCGACGCGACGGCGCAGAGTATCGAGGCGGTAGCCAAAACCGTGCCTGGCGTGGTGTCTGTCCTGGCTGAGCGACTTGAGGGCGGGCGCTACATCGATATCGATATCAACCGGGAGAAAGCCTCCCGCTACGGGATGACGGTAGGTGATGTCCAGCTGTTCGTCTCTTCAGCAATCGGAGGTGCTATGGTGGGTGAGACGGTTGAAGGGGTGGCCCGGTACCCTATTAACATTCGCTACCCGCAGGATTACCGGAACAGTCCGCAGGCGCTGAAACAGATGCCGATCCTGACCCCGATGAAGCAGCAGATCACGCTGGGCGATGTCGCGGATATTAACGTCGTTTCTGGACCAACCATGCTGAAAACCGAAAATGCCCGGCCAGCCAGCTGGATTTATGTTGATGCCCGCGGCAGGGACATGGTGTCGGTGGTTAACGACATTAAGACGGCCATCAGCGAGAAAGTGAAACTGAGACCGGGAACCAGTGTGGCATTCTCCGGACAGTTTGAACTGCTTGAGCATGCCAACAAGAAACTGAAGCTGATGGTGCCGATGACGGTGATGATCATTTTCATCCTGTTGTATCTGGCATTCCGCCGGGTTGACGAAGCCCTGCTGATCCTGATGAGCCTGCCGTTCGCCCTGGTTGGCGGAATATGGTTCCTGTACTGGCAGGGCTTCCATATGTCAGTGGCGACCGGAACCGGGTTTATCGCCCTGGCCGGGGTGGCAGCAGAGTTTGGCGTGGTCATGCTGATGTATCTGCGTCATGCCATTGAAGCGCACCCGGAATTGTCCCGTAAAGAGACGTTCACACCGGAAGGTCTTGATGAAGCCCTCTATCATGGTGCCGTACTGCGTGTCCGGCCGAAAGCCATGACCGTGGCGGTGATCATTGCGGGTCTGCTGCCAATACTCTGGGGAACCGGCGCAGGTTCAGAAGTCATGAGCCGTATTGCTGCGCCAATGATTGGTGGGATGATCACGGCTCCGCTGCTGTCCCTGTTCATTATTCCTGCCGCCTACAAATTAATCTGGCTGCGCAGACATAAAAAAAGCGTGTCATAACCCTGAAAGGGCGCCCCCAGTGGGCGTCCTTCTGCACTGATTCACCCTGACGTCAGGGTTTATATCGATAATATACAGAGGTGAGTATGAAAAAAGTGGTTCTAATGGCCCTGGCTCTCGGCCTGTCACTGCCTGCAATGGCGAGTGAAAAAGTCATTGATATGTACAAATCTGAAAACTGTGGCTGTTGTTCCCTGTGGGGCAAAGCGATGGAAAAAGACGGGTTCGAAGTGCGAACTCACGTCATGAATGATCAGGCGCTGTCAGCCCTGAAAGAAAAGCATGCTGTTCCTGCTGGACTACGAAGTTGTCATACCGCGGTTGTAGGTAATTTGATCATTGAAGGCCATGTGCCTGCGGCAACGATACATAAGGCCATGCAGTCTGGTTCGGGTATATACGGTCTCGCCACCCCCGGTATGCCAGCAGGAAGTCCGGGAATGGAGATGGGGGCCCGAAAAGAGGCTTACGATGTTATCGCATTCTCACCGGAGGGCAGTAAAAAAGTCTTCCAGCGAATCGAATAGTCAGCGGAACGGCTGATAACGGGACGCCGGCAGCAGGCACTCTTATGCCGGCGGCATTCGTGGTAATCGCATCCATGACATATCCTGAAGACAGAAAATGCTTCAGATATGCATAAGGAGAGTTACTGTGAAAAATGACAATGCAGTGGAACATAACAACCAGACTGCTTCTGAGCAGACATCATCCCCGGACGAGAGTCACGCATTGCATAAGGTGAGAGATCCCGTGTGCGGGATGGTCATCCTGCCTGACAAGGCGCACAGCAGCATTCGATACCAGGACCATCAGCTTTATTTCTGCTCCGCCAGCTGTGAGAGCAAATTTAAAGCCCATCCCGATCATTATTTTACCGAAGATGCCAGTGAACATCACCATCACCACGACCACCATGAAGTCAGCCCTGATAAGATAAAACAGTCTCACCGCCAGGCGGAGAAAGAGATTTCTGAAGGTGTGTGGACATGTCCGATGCATCCGGAGATACGCCGTAGTGGTCCCGGAAGCTGTCCTGTCTGTGGAATGGCACTGGAGCCGCTCGTAGCTACGGCATCCACGGGGACGAGTGATGAACTTCGCGACATGACAAGACGCTTCTGGCTGGGGTTGTTGCTGGCGTTTCCGGTTCTGATACTCGAAATGGGTTCTCATCTGTTTCCCGCTTTGAGGAATACAGTACCGCCACAGTACAACACATGGCTGCAGTTACTTCTGGCCTCTCCTGTCGTTTTGTGGTGTGGCTGGCCATTCTTCGCCCGGGCCGGAATGTCGTTACGTAACCGCTCCCTGAATATGTTTACCCTTGTTGCAATGGGGACCGGCGTAGCCTGGGTTTACAGCGTCATTGCAACCGTCTTCCCCTCCTGGTTTCCTGCATCGTTCAGAAACATGGATGGCCTGGTGGCCATTTATTTTGAAGCCGCAGCTGTTATTACGGTGCTTGTTCTGCTGGGACAGGTCCTTGAATTGCGGGCACGGGAACAAACCTCAGGTGCCATTACTGCGCTTCTTAACCTTGCCCCCAAAACCGCCAGGCGGCTGGATCAAGACGGTCATGAAACGGATATTAATGCGGAAGATGTCCTGCCTGGCGATAAGCTCCGCATCAGACCTGGAGAGAGTATTCCGGTCGACGGTATCGTGGTCGAAGGCAAAACAACCGTTGATGAATCGATGGTGACCGGGGAATCTATGCCTGTTACCAAAACGGAGGGTGACCCTGTCATCGGGGGGACCATTAATCAGACAGGTAGTCTTATCATCCGTGCAGAGAAAGTCGGTGATGAAACGATGCTCTCACGAATTGTTCAGATGGTCGCTGATGCACAGCGTTCGCGGGCCCCCATCCAGAGAATGGCTGACAGCGTTTCAGGCTGGTTTGTTCCTCTGGTGATACTTATCGCGGTTGTTGCTTTCATGATCTGGTCTGTCTGGGGGCCCGAGCCCAGGATGGCGCACGGTCTCATTGCGGCTGTGTCGGTCCTGATTATTGCCTGTCCCTGCGCGCTGGGGCTGGCCACGCCGATGTCGATAATGGTGGGGGTGGGCAAAGGAGCCCAGGCCGGGGTGTTAATTAAGAATGCCGAAGCCCTTGAGCGTCTTGAAAAAGTGGACACGCTGGTTGTCGACAAAACAGGCACGCTCACGGAAGGTTCGCCGACGGTGACAGGGATTATCAGTCTCAATCCGGGTGGGGAAACATCTCTTTTGCGTGTAACGGCCGCAGTGGAAAAAGGCTCGCAGCATCCGCTGGGTATGGCAGTAGTTAAAGCAGCACAGGAAAAGGGGATCGCAATACCCGCAGTCACTCATTTCAATGCGCCGTCGGGTAAAGGTGTCTCAGGCGATGTCGAAGGTCAACGGGTTGTCATTGGTAATGAACTGGCTATGCAGGAAAACAGTATCGTTATTGATAATCAAAAGGCCGTTGCGGATACGTTGCGGATGGAAGGTGCTACCGTTATCTATGTGGCCACAGACGGGCACCTTGCAGGCCTGATAGCTATCTCGGATCCCGTGAAAGCAACCACGCCGGATGCGCTTAAAGCTTTGCGTCAGGCGGGGATCCGCATCGTTATGCTCACCGGGGATAACCAGCTTACCGCTGAAGCAGTCGCACGGAAACTGGGAATAGATGAGGTTGAAGCCGGGATTCTGCCGGATGGCAAAAAAGCAGTGATAACCCGACTGAAAGCGTCTGGCCATGTGGTTGCGATGGCCGGAGACGGTGTGAATGATGCCCCGGCGCTGGCAGCGGCTGACGTGGGTATAGCCATGGGAACGGGTACAGATGTGGCAATTGAAAGTGCCGGAGTCACCCTTCTCAAAGGCGACCTGATGATACTGAACAGGGCCCGTCATCTGTCAGAGATCACCATGAAAAATATCCGACAGAATCTGTTTTTTGCATTTATCTACAACGCACTTGGCGTGCCTGTGGCTGCAGGCCTGCTTTATCCTGTGTATGGAATACTGCTGTCGCCAGTTATTGCGGCGGCGGCCATGGCTCTTTCCTCCGTCAGCGTCATTGTGAATGCGTTGCGTCTGAAAAGTGTCAGGCTCGGGAAATAACACTGAGTGAAGGGGCTGTTACGAACAGAAGGAGTCCAGTATGAAAAGTACCACCTATGCGCTTATTGCTGTCGCCGCGATCGCGGCATTTGCCCTCCTGCGCGAACACTGGTCACATGTGGCAGGTTACTGGCCATATCTGTTATTGCTGGTCTGCCCGCTAATGCATCTTTTCCACGGCCACGGAGGACATGGAGATCATCAACATCAAGGAAGTGAAAACGATAAAAAAAATTAATCTGTCAGACGGGGCCGCGTCGCGGCCCCGTTATCAGTCCAGGTATCGTTCGTAGTCTCTGGCATGCGCAAAGGCATGCTGTTCAAGTTTGTTATCAGCGGGTGCCGCTGCCCGGAACGCCAGTGAGTTAACAGGATTGTTATTGATGACCAGCTCGTAATGCAGATGAGGACCGGATGAACGTCCGCTGTTACCGGATAACGCAATAGCGCCTCCCCGGGTAACCCTGGCCCCTTTAGTAACGAGTATTTTATTGAGGTGGAGATAGCGAGTTTTAACACCGGCTTTTCCTGTTACTTCAACAAAAAATCCCATGGTACTGTTGTATTCGGCCCGGGTGATTTTTCCGTCGATGACGCTGACTATTTTCGTGTTCATG
The DNA here is from genome assembly GCF_000025565.1 of Enterobacter cloacae subsp. cloacae ATCC 13047. Lineage (NCBI taxonomy): Bacteria > Pseudomonadati > Pseudomonadota > Gammaproteobacteria > Enterobacterales > Enterobacteriaceae > Enterobacter > Enterobacter cloacae. The sequence goes on along the minus strand of NC_014107.1, from coordinate 18,738 downwards.
GGCATGGAATAATGGGTAAGCGGATTAAATGGTTGATCTTACCTTTGCATGAGAGTGAGACAGACCGGCATCTCATCGGATTATCTGGTTGATGCTTCACCTACTGCTGGTGCATGTTTCCTTCGCTAATTCCAGCAAGAACCCCACACGCCTCAACTTCCCGGTCATCGTTGCAACTCGCTCTCAGTGAAACGAGTTGTTTCTCAAGCGCTTGCAGAGCGGTTATCTGCGACCGCACATGAGAGATGTGATCATCGAGCAAGGCGTTGACGGCGGTACAAGGCTGATGAGGGTCGTCCTGATAGCTCTGTAGTTCGTGAATCTCAGCCAGTGACAGGCCCAGGATTCTGCAGCGACGGATGAAGGCCAGCCCCTCACCATGCTTCTCGGTATAGACACGGTAACCGTTGTCCTGCCGATCAGGCGGCGGCAACAAGCCCTGCTGTTCATAGAAGCGGATCGTCTGTGTTTCGACCCCTACCAACTGCGCCAACTGACCAATGCGCATCAGCCTCCTCCCCAACGGATTCTTTACTCTATTGACCTTATAGTAGCTTTATAGTTTTAAATGGTACCACAACATTGTTCAAGTGGAGTCGTATCATGAGCAAATCCTGTGGTGGCGCCTGTGGCGGTGATGCAACGTCCGCAGCGGATACCGATATACAGGCCTCCTCCGAGGCGCCAGGGAGATGGGTCAGTGTTTATGCCGTGCCGAAGATGGACTGTCCATCAGAAGAACGAATGATTCGCCTAGCCCTGAACGGCTTTGAGGAGATTCGGGCGCTGTCCTTCGACTTGTCGAACCGCCGGCTGAAGGTCGTGCATGACGGCGAGGTCGAGCCCGTCACCTCGAAACTGAAGACCTTGGGGCTAGGCGCCTCGCTTCAGGAAACCGTCGCTGCAAATCCGGAGACCATCAAGGCCGCCGAGTTTTCGGCAGCTTCTGCTAAGCAAGAATCCGGGACCCTGCGCTGGTTGCTCGGCATCAATGCACTTCTGTTCGTGGTGGAAATGACTGCCGGTCTGATCGCCCAGTCCACCGGCCTGATTGGAGAATCCCTGGACAATTTTGCCGATGCGGCGGTGTACGGGCTTGCCCTTTATGCGGTTGGACATAGCGTGAAAATGCAGGTACGTGCCGCGCATCTTGCTGGTGTACTGCAACTGATCTTGGCTGTGGGCGTGCTCGTAGAGGTGGTGAGACGCTTTGTATTCGGTAGTGAGCCTGAATCGCTGGTGATGATGGCTATCGCATTCGTCGCATTGATTGCCAATACCAGTTGTCTGCTGCTCATATCCAAACATCGGGAAGGCGGGGCGCACATGAAGGCAAGCTGGATATTCTCGGCCAACGACGTGGTGATCAACCTGGGGGTCATCACCGCCGGCGCCCTGGTCGCGTGGACCGGTTCCAATTATCCGGATCTGATTATCGGCACCATCGCGGGGGGCATTGTACTTAACGGTGCCAGACGCATTTTGGCGTTGAAGGGTTAAATAATGCTCATTATTGGCAAAAAGCTCTCGCCGTATGCCCTATTGTCCATATCGGGCCTGCTGGCAGCGTCTGATCAGGCTGTAAAGTGGCTGGTGCAGCAATCAATGGCCTATGGCGAGTATGTTTCGGTGACCCCGTTCTTTAACTGGGTGCACCTATGGAACACCGGTGCCGCATTCAGTCTTTTTGCGAATGGTGGAGGCTGGCAGCGCTACTTTTTTATCGGAATCGCGGTAGTGGTCTCGATTTTTCTGATCAAGCTGATCCTTGAAAATCGTCATAAAGGAGAAGCCATCGCTTACAGTCTTATCCTCGGTGGCGCCATGGGCAACCTGATTGACCGGGTCTTTCGCGGCTATGTTGTGGATTCCTTTGATTTCTATTGGCGAGACTGGCATTGGCCGGCCTTCAACCTGGCTGATATTGCAATTGTCCTCGGTGCCTTACTTTTCGTTTCCAGCAGCTTGTTGGGTAAAAAAGCAAACACCAATGCCGAGCCGGATGGATCTGACTGACACCTACGCCTATACAACACCATGACCGAACTTCCCGACAACATCCTTCACCTGCCGCAATACCAAGTACTGGGCTGCAAATCAACCGACGACGAAATGCACTTCCAGGTGGACGTGCCCGATCCCATCGCCTGCGAGGAATGCGGCGTGCAGGGTGAGTTCGTACGGTTCGGCAAGCGTGACGTTCCCTATCGTGATCTGCCCATCCACGGCAAGCGGGTCACTCTCTGGGTGGTCCGCCGCCGATACACCTGCCGGGCCTGCAAGACAACATTCAGGCCCCAGCTACCGGAGATGGTGGACGGATTCCGTATGACACTGCGGCTGCATGAGTACGTGGAGAAGGAATCCTTCAACCACCCCTACACCTTTGTGGCGGCACAGACCGGCCTGGACGAGAAGACGGTGCGCGACATCTTCAACGCCCGCGCCGAGTTCCTGGGGCGCTGGCACCGCTTCGAGACGCCCCGCATCCTGGGCATTGACGAGCTATACCTGAACAAGCGCTACCGCTGCATTCTGACCAACATTGAGGAGCGAACCCTGCTCGACCTGCTGGCCACCCGCCGCCAGGACGTGGTGACCAACTACCTGATGAAGCTGAAAGACCGGCAGAAGGTCGAGATCGTCAGCATGGACATGTGGAACCCCTACCGGGCAGCGGTCAAGGCTGTGCTGCCCCAGGCCCGTATCGTGGTCGATAAGTTCCATGTGGTGCGCATGGCCAACGATGCCCTAGAGAGAGTGCGCAAGGGCCTCAGAAAGGAGCTGAAACCGTCCCAGAGCCGGACTCTCAAGGGAGACCGGAAAATCCTGCTGAAACGCGCTCACGAAGTCTCAGACCGGGAGCGCCTCATCATGGAGACCTGGACAGGCGCGTTCCCGCAACTGCTGGCCGCCTACGAGCACAAGGAGCGCTTCTACGGCATCTGGGACGCCACCACACGGCTCCAGGCAGAAGCCGCCCTGGACGAGTGGATAGCCACCATCCCGAAGGGCCAAAAGGAAGTCTGGAGCGATCTGGTCAGGGCAGTGGGAAACTGGCGCGAAGAGACCATGACCTACTTCGAGACGGACATGCCCGTCACCAACGCTTACACGGAGTCCATCAACCGACTGGCCAAGGACAAGAACCGTGAAGGGCGCGGTTACTCCTTCGAGGTGATGCGGGCACGAATGCTCTACACCACGAAGCACAAGAAGAAGGCACCGACTGCGAAGGTCTCTCCTTTCTACAAGAAAACCATCGGTTACGGACTGCCGGACTTCGCAGAGGAACTCAACTACGGAGTCGATCTATCAACCATCTGAGGGTGGTATCAGATTGATGGGGTGAAGGTGCCCCATCAACCATTAAATCCGTATACCCGGAATAATCAATGCCATTATGGGGACTCACTTTTCCCGATACCGGGTTAAGTCTTGCAGGATTGAAAGGCGAACTGAGTCTTGCTGTGGCCGGTAACGGATAATCGAGACTGCCTTTCCCGGAAGTATCGGAAAGGTTATAGAACTTTTTATCTGATATACGATACGCCGTGTAATTAAATGAACCGGACGTAAATTTATAGGCCACGACACGTGATTTTCCCGCTTTCTTTTGCAGTACGAGTTTTAATGATTCATTTTTTTTCAAATGCCGCAGATTAAACCGGGAAGGCAAGGAGCGCTGAAGGGTAGCGATCTCGTTCGATTTCAGCCCCGAGCGGGTGGCTGAAAGGTAGGCATTTTCTTTTACGACATCGGTAGAATACATTTACTGGAATTCGCCGTTAGCATGAACACTGCGGCGTATGCTAGGGCTTTTCAGGAGGCGTGTCATCTGTCAGTTAATCGGGAGCACCGTTGATGGTCGTCATTTTTGTAACATATCTTGTTTCCCGTTTGCTCCTGAAGATCTGGGAATTGTATGACCAGCCCGACGGTGATGATTAACGGGACTGAAACAGGTTACAGCAGAGCAATATGGGGCTCATGTCCTGCTACGTAACCCGTCAGTAAAGCCCTGCTGCGCACCTGACGCTAAGCACTAACCCGCCTGCAGTTACCTGGTCGAATACAGCCCGCGAAGCTTTCTTGCCTGCGTCTGATGTGCTTCCGCACCGGCATTATTGACCTGCTCATGCACGAGAGCGGCTTTTTCTCCGGCATTCAGTTCGTTAAAAGAAGAAGACGAGGTCTTTGAATTTGCATCACTGCCGGACAGCATTTTTTTATGTTCCTCAATCATTTTCTGATGCGCATAGGACGCGCTGTTGTTCATAAATGAATGAGCAACAATGGCCCTTTCATGTTCATTCATTTCAGAGAATGAGGGCGTGTTGTTTTTATTAACCCTGTCCGGTAAGTTTTCATGCGTCGAGGAGTTCACATGACTGACGGCTGAGGCATTATTAACAAATCGATGTGCTTCATGGGCAATATCACTGGACTGAGCAAAAGCTGCCCCACAAAATAAAGCTGTAAACGCAGTGGTCGTGATTAATATATTCATGTGTAATTACCTTCTGAGGTACATAAAAGATGTCCTTATGATCATATATAAAAATAATCAACCTGTGGGGAAGATGACGTAAATGTAATACAGCTATGTACATTACACGATTGTAATGAATTTGTTTCTTAAGGTGTGCTAGATTCATTTCATTGTAAGTGGATGAACCAGTAATTTAATTTAAATCGGTTCTCGAATTCTGTCAGTAACCATACTTTAAATAAGGGAATGCGCATGCTGTTGAAAACGTCTCGACGAACTTTCCTGAAGGGGTTAACCCTCTCTGGCGTAGCCGGAAGTCTTGGCGTATGGAGTTTCAATGCGCGTTCCAGTCTGAGCCTGCCAGTTGCCGCATCCCTGCAGGGTACTCAGTTTGACCTGACCATTGGTGAAACGGCCGTCAATATCACGGGCAGTGAGCGTCAGGCCAAAACAATCAATGGAGGCCTGCCGGGGCCCGTTCTTCGCTGGAAAGAAGGTGACACCATTACCCTGAAGGTCAAAAACCGTCTTAATGAACAGACGTCCATTCACTGGCACGGCATTATTCTTCCGGCCAATATGGATGGTGTTCCGGGGCTGAGTTTTATGGGCATAGAGCCTGATGATACCTACGTTTACACCTTTAAGGTTAAGCAGAACGGGACTTACTGGTACCACAGCCATTCCGGTCTGCAGGAACAGGAGGGGGTATACGGTGCCATTATCATCGATGCCAGGGAGCCAGAACCGTTTGCTTACGATCGTGAGCATGTGGTCATGTTGTCTGACTGGACCGATGAAAATCCTCACAGCCTGCTGAAAAAATTAAAAAAACAGTCGGATTACTACAATTTCAATAAACCAACCGTTGGCTCTTTTTTCCGCGACGTGAATACCAGGGGGCTGTCAGCCACCATTGCCGATCGGAAAATGTGGGCTGAAATGAAAATGAATCCGACTGACCTCGCGGATGTCAGTGGCTACACCTACACCTATCTCATGAACGGGCAGGCCCCGCTGAAAAACTGGACCGGACTGTTCCGTCCCGGTGAAAAGATACGCTTACGGTTTATCAACGGCTCGGCAATGACCTATTTCGATATCCGTATCCCCGGGCTGAAAATGACGGTCGTGGCTGCAGATGGCCAGTATGTAAACCCGGTTACCGTTGACGAATTCAGGATTGCCGTTGCCGAAACCTATGATGTCATTGTGGAGCCTCAGGGTGAGGCCTATACCATCTTCGCACAATCCATGGACAGGACCGGTTACGCTCGAGGGACACTGGCCACGAGAGAGGGGTTAAGTGCTGCCGTTCCCCCCCTCGATCCCCGTCCTCTGTTGACCATGGAAGATATGGGTATGGGGGGAATGGGACATGATATGGCAGGAATGGACCACAGCCAGATGGGAGGCATGGATAACAGCGGAGAGATGATGTCTATGGACGGTGCTGACCTTCCGGATAGCGGGACATCCTCCGCGCCCATGGATCACAGCAGCATGGCCGGTATGGATCATTCCCGGATGGCCGGAATGCCGGGTATGCAAAGTCATCCTGCGTCAGAAACGGATAACCCACTGGTTGATATGCAGGCGATGAGCGTCTCTCCGAAATTAAACGATCCGGGTATTGGTCTTCGAAATAACGGAAGAAAGGTTCTCACGTACGCGGATTTGAAAAGCCGCTTTGAGGATCCTGACGGACGTGAACCTGGCCGTACCATAGAACTGCATTTAACCGGCCACATGGAAAAGTTTGCCTGGTCATTTAACGGAATCAAGTTTTCAGATGCCGCACCGGTGCTGCTGAAATACGGTGAGCGGCTCAGGATCACGCTGATCAACGATACCATGATGACTCACCCCATTCACCTGCATGGTATGTGGAGCGATCTGGAAGATGAAAACGGTAATTTCATGGTTCGTAAACACACAATAGATGTTCCCCCTGGTACAAAACGCAGTTACAGAGTGACAGCAGATGCGCTTGGCCGCTGGGCGTATCACTGCCATTTGCTCTATCACATGGAAATGGGAATGTTTCGTGAAGTCCGGGTGGAGGAATGATGCGAATGAAGAGAAATTTGAAGGCCATACCTGTTCTGGTCGCCGGTTTGTTTACCTCACAGCTTTCTATTGCGGCGGGCTCCGTCTCTGCAGATCCCCACGCCGGGCACGACATGTCTGCCATGCAGATGCCAGCAGATGAGAATTTCACTGAGATGACGTCAATGGAGCCCATTGTAACTGAGAGCAGAACGCCAATTCCGCCTGTTACCGATGCCGACCGGAAGGCTGCATTCGGCAATTTACAGGGGCATGCGATTCACGACAGTGCGATTAATTATCTGGTTCTGCTGGATCAACTGGAATGGCAACGGTCGGATAACACCAACAATTTCAGCTGGAGTGTTAACAGCTGGATTGGAGGCGACACAGATCGGATTTGGCTAAAGAGTGAAGGTGAACGAAGCAATGGGGAAACGGAGGCGGCTGAAGCGCAGTTACTCTGGGGACATGCGGTTGGCCCATGGTGGGATTTGGTTGCGGGTGTCAGGCAGGATTTCAGACCTGCTTCTGCCCGGACCTGGGCTGCTGTCGGTTTTCAGGGGCTGGCACTCTATAATTTTGAGTCTGAAATTACGGGTTTTGTCAGTAATGGCGGAAAAGCAGCCCTTCGTCTGGGAGGAGAATACGACGTTTTACTGACTAACCGGCTCATACTCCAGCCATCCTATGAGGTGAATTTCTACAGTCAGGATGATGAATCGCGGGGTCGCGGCAGGGGACTGACTGACACAGAGCTGGGGCTCCGGCTGCGCTATGAAATACGCCGTGAGTTTGCACCCTATATAGGCGTTTCCTGGAATCAACTTTACGGGAAAACATCCGATATGGCGAAAAGAGAAGGTGAGAAAGACCATCAGGTAGTATTCCTGGCGGGAGCCAGAATCTGGTTTTAACGCACTGATATAAAACACTCAACTAAACAGGTAAATAAAATGTCGATTTTAAATAAAGCCATTCTTACAGGTGGCCTCGTTATGGGCGTTGCTTTCTCTGCTATGGCCCATCCGGAATTAAAAAGCTCTGTGCCACAGGCTGATTCAGCCGTAGCGGCCCCGGAAAAGATTCAGCTTAATTTCTCGGAAAATCTGACCGTGAAATTCTCAGGTGCAAAATTAACGATGACGGGTATGAAAGGCATGTCATCACATTCTCCGATGCCGGTCGCGGCAAAAGTGGCGCCAGGCGCTGACCCTAAATCGATGGTCATTATTCCGCGAGAGCCTTTACCCGCTGGCACTTATCGTGTTGACTGGCGCGCGGTTTCTTCAGATACGCACCCTATTACCGGTAATTACACCTTTACAGTGAAGTAATATTATGAACGACCTGATTATGATTGTTATTCGTTTTCTTCTTTATCTGGATTTGATGGTAATATTTGGATTGCCATTTTTTCAGATATATGGAATAAGCGGTGTCAGACATGAAACCTATAACCTGACTAATTTCAGGTCGTTTATAACCTTTGCTGTTGTTACAGGCATCATTCTTACTGGCATTAATATGCTCCTGGTATCTAATGCCATGAGTGGAGTAACTGACCTCAGAGAATTATCCATCCATGTTATCGAGATGGTGATAGAAGAAACTGATGTGGGTATTAGCTGGATTGTCAGGCTCTGTGCCCTGTTTACCACACTCGGTGCTTTGTTCCTTTACACTAATAAGAGACTATTGTCCTGCCTGCTGATGACGATGAGTGGGGGCGTGGCGCTGGCTACACTTGCCTGGGGAGGACACGCCGTTATGCATGACGGTCTGCATTACTATCTCCATTTACTGAGCGATCTGACCCATCTCGGCGCTGCAGGTGCCTGGACAGGTGCTCTGGTTGCATTTGCTATCCTGCTGATGCGCAGAAACGAGCATAATGCACAGAGCGTCATTGTGATATCTGACTCCCTGGCAAAATTTGCCACGGCAGGAACGGTGATTGTTGTAGCCCTGATCCTGAGTGCGCTGGTCAACTATCTGTATATTGCTGAGGGTAACTTAACTCCCTTATTCAACAGTTCCTGGGGGAGGATATTGCTTGCCAAGACGGCTCTGTTTGTTCTGATGCTTCTTCTGGCTGCAGCAAACCGGTTTCACCTGGGTCCCCGGCTTGAAGTTATGGTCAGGGAAGGGAATTATGATCGCAGCGTTGCCCTGATGCGAAACAGCATCCTGACAGAATTCGTTGTTGCGATTATCATTCTGGGCGCCGTAGCGTGGCTCGGAATGCTTGCTCCGTCTCAGGTCAGCTAGGGGACAGCCAAAGCTCATGCGTGAGATTTTTACTTTCATATCAGCGAGTTGACCATGCAGCGTATTTTAATCGTTGAAGACGAACAAAAAACAGGTCGTTACCTGCAGCAGGGACTGGTTGAGGAAGGCTATCAGGCCGATCTCTTTAATAATGGCCGCGATGGTCTCGGGGCCGCGTCGAAGGGACAGTATGATTTGATAATACTGGACGTGATGCTGCCTTTCCTCGACGGGTGGCAAATCATCAGCGCACTGAGGGAGTCCGGGCACGAAGAACCGGTCCTGTTTTTAACCGCAAAGGACAACGTGCGGGACAAAGTGAAAGGACTGGAGCTTGGCGCAGATGACTACCTGATTAAGCCCTTTGATTTTACGGAGCTGGTTGCACGTGTAAGAACCCTACTGCGCCGGGCACGCTCGCAGGCCGCAACAGTCTGCACCATCGCCGATATGACCGTTGATATGGTGCGCCGGACCGTGATCCGTTCGGGGAAGAAGATCCATCTCACCGGTAAAGAATACGTTCTGCTTGAGTTGCTGCTGCAACGCACCGGAGAAGTGTTACCCAGGAGTCTTATCTCGTCCCTGGTCTGGAACATGAATTTTGACAGTGATACGAATGTGATTGATGTCGCCGTGAGACGTCTGAGAAGTAAAATTGATGATGACTTTGAGCCAAAACTGATCCATACCGTTCGCGGTGCCGGATATGTCCTGGAGATCAGAGAAGAGTGAGGTTCAAAATTTCCCTGACCACACGCCTGAGCCTGATTTTTTCTGCGGTGATGCTTACGGTATGGTGGTTATCAAGTTTTATCCTGATTAGCACCCTGAATGGCTATTTCGATAATCAGGACCGCGATTTTCTGACAGGTAAACTTCAGCTCACCGAAGAGTTTCTTAAAACAGAGACGTTCAGGAACAAAACGGATATTAAGTCATTATCAGAAAAAATAAACGATGCGATGGTGGGGCACAATGGCTTATTCATTTCTATAAAAAACATGGAAAATGAAAAAATTGTTGAACTCTATGGGCTTTGTTGAATAAATCGAACTTTTGCTGAGTTGAAGGATCAGATCACGTATCTTCCCGACAACGCAGACCGTTCCGTGGCAAAGCAAAAGTTCAAAATCACCAACTGGCCCACCTACAATAAAGCCCTCATCAACCGTGGCTCCATAACTTTCTGGCTGGATGATGAAGCTATTCAGGCCTGGTATGAGTCAGCAACACCTTCTTCACGAGGCAGACCTCAGCGCTATTCTGACCTTGCCATCACTACTGTGCTGGTCATTAAACGCGTATTCAGGCTGACCCTGCGGGCTGCGCAGGGCTTTATTGATTCCATTTTTTCTCTGATGAACGTTCCGCTACGCTGCCCGGATTACAGCTGTGTCAGCAGGCGGGCAAAGTCGGTTAATGTCAGTTTCAAAACGCCCACCCGGGGTGAAATCGCACACCTGGTAATTGATTCCACCGGGCTGAAGGTCTTCGGTGAAGGCGAGTGGAAAGTCAAAAAGCATGGCCAGGAACGCCGCCGTATCTGGCGTAAGCTGCATCTCGCCGTTGACAGTAAAACACATGAAATCATCTGCGCTGACCTGTCGCTGAACAACGTTACGGACTCAGAGGCCTTCCCCGGGTTAATCCGGCAAACCCACCGGAAAATCAGGTCAGCCGCCGCCGATGGCGCTTACGATACCCGGCTATGTCACGATGAACTGCGGCGTAAGAAAATCAGCGCGCTTATCCCTCCCCGAAAAGGTGCGGGTTACTGGCCCGGTGAATATGCAGACCGTAACCGTGCAGTGGCTAATCAGCGAATGACCGGGAGTAATGCGCGGTGGAAATGGACAACAGATTACAACCGTCGCTCGATAGCGGAAACGGCGATGTACCGGGTAAAACAGCTGTTCGGGGGTTCACTGACGCTGCGTGACTACGATGGTCAGGTTGCGGAGGCTATGGCCCTGGTACGAGCGCTGAACAAAATGACGAAAGCAGGTATACCTGAAAGCGTGCGTATTGCCTGAAAACACAACCCGCTACGGGGGAGACTTACCCGAAATCTGATTTATTCAACAAAGCCAACTCTATGCCAAAAATTCTGTTGTTCCAGCGGTCCTGCTTAATAAGTCGGGTGATATTCTCGACTATATGATCCAGACGGAAGAAAATAACACCGTGTACCGCAGTATCTCGCGGCGGGTTGCCGTGACGCCGGAACAGGGTAAAAGCAAACATGTCATCATTACGGTTGCCACGGATACTGGGTATCACACCCTGTTTATGGACAAACTCAGTACCTGGCTGTTCTGGTTCAATATCGGTCTGGTCTTTATTTCTGTTTTTCTGGGCTGGCTGACCACACGTATTGGTCTGAAACCGCTACGGGAAATGACCAGTCTGGCTTCCTCCACGACCGTACACAGCCTGGATCAGCGTCTAAATCCCGATCTGGCTCCGCCGGAAATCTCTGAGACCATGCAGGAGTTCAATAATATGTTTGATCGCCTGGAGGGGGCATTCCGGAAACTGTCAGATTTCTCGTCTGACATCGCGCATGAGCTGCGCACACCAGTCAGTAATCTGATGATGCAGACGCAGTTTGCACTGGCTAAGGAAAGGGATGTTTCGCATTACCGCGAAATTTTATTCGCTAACCTGGAAGAACTGAAAAGGTTGTCACGAATGACCAGTGACATGCTTTTTCTGGCACGTTCAGAACATGGTCTGCTGCGGCTGGATAAACATGATGTGGATCTGGCAGCCGAACTGAATGAATTACGTGAGTTGTTCGAGCCCCTGGCAGACGAAACAGGAAAGACAATCACGGTTGAAGGAGAGGGCGTTGTTGCCGGAGACAGCGATATGCTCCGACGTGCTTTCAGTAACCTGCTTTCCAATGCAATCAAGTATTCTCCCGATAACACCTGTACAGCGATACACCTTGAGCGTGACAGTGACTGTGTGAACGTGATGATTACGAATACGATGTCCGGCCAGGTTCCCGCTAATCTGGAACGTTTGTTTGACCGGTTCTATCGCGCAGACTCATCAAGGTTCTACAACACGGAAGGCGCGGGGCTGGGATTATCAATTACAAGGTCGATCATTCATGCTCACGGCGGCGAGCTGTCAGCAGAACAGCAGGGGCGTGAAATTGTGTTCAAAGTGCGCCTGTTAATGGATTAATCCCGTTGTTCAGGAGAAACCTGGAAGGTGACAAAATTGTCATCATTCAGTCACGCGATAAACAGAGGCGGTTTTTTATAATTATTCATAAATCAGGAGCAGCGTGATAACACAATCACCTGGTTCCTGGAGTGATGATTAACCCGCCCTGAGATCAACTGCTTTCTCTGTTATAAGCCATTGATTGTTTGGGTATGTAAACACCGGAGACCCAACCATGAAAAAGATTCTCGTATCATTTGTTGCCATTATGGCTGTCGCTTCATCCGCCATGGCTGCAGAGACAATGAACATGCATGACCAGGTAAATAATGCACAGGCTCCTGCCCATCAGATGCAGTCATCTGCTGAAAAAAGCGCAGTTCAGGGAGACAGCATGACAATGATGGATATGAGCAGTCACGATCAGGCCGCAATGTCCCATGACATGATGCAAAACGGCAATTCTGCTGCCCATCAGGACATGGCTGAAATGCATAAAAAAATGATGAAATCCAAGCCAGCAGCTTCTAACGAAACAGCAAAATCATTTTCCGAAATGAACGAGCATGAGAAAGCCGCTGTTGTGCATGAGAAGGCGAATAATGGTCAATCTTCCGTTATTCATCAGCAGCAGGCTGAAAAGCATCGCAGCCAGATCACCCAGAATTAACCCGCAGCTCCACTTGTCAGACCCTCATTTGACGCCGAAGTCACTGGCTTACGCTCCCGATCGGGAGCGTTTTTTTTAAACCAAATGAAAGATTATGTCTGTGTATGATTAATCGTAGTCTGCGGCCTGTTATGAACTAAATGAACGACGGACTAAATTTAACATAAGATAGATTGCGCGAACTAAGTATTTAATTTGATTGTTATTTTACACATTCAGTTATATCCATGGTTCATGCCGCGCCGTATCCTGAGACTGACTGAGAATACGTATGATCGTAACCACCGAATGTGATGACACAAAATAGATCATGTGCTGTTCCACCGGCAGCGAGCAGATATCTTCTCCCAGCTCTGCGCGATGCGTGCCGATGTCATGCATGGCCAGCACATCAAACACTGCGGCTATACGCCCGATATACGCATCCGCCTGAACAACCCCGAACTGTCTGAAGCTGTAGTCCCAGATAGCCTCCAGATCTTCTTCTGCTTTTGGTGTCAGCTCAATCTCTTTCATTTGCCATCCTGGCCCTGACATTATTCAGGAATGCATCCTTGTTCCATGGTTTCGCCTCGCCGCTGCTGATGCCTTCGGCCAGCAGATCACGCAGTTCCTGAAGGCGTGATTCAGCTTGCTTCTCGCGCAGCAGCCGCAGCGCGTCACGCATGACTTCGCTCTGGGTTCGGTAATCACCGGCCTTAACCAGGGAATCGATAAATTCACGCAGCTCATCACCCACGTCCACCGTCATTGTACGGGCCATAACCCCTCCGTTTCATTATGTAAGATTTGTTCTTACATAAGTATATCATTTTAGCATCAGGCTTCCATGGTCAGTGATCGAGACTATGGGCTGCATTTATGAGATCAACAGGGATGCGAAATCAGATAGATATCTAATAGAATGCTGAGTTGTAGCCTTAAGCGAGAACTGGAAATGAAATTAACAGAAAATCGGGTGGATACACTCATCGATACCCTGAACGACCTGATCTGTGATGAGCAAAGTATTACTCGCGAACAGCGAGAAAATTTAATTAAAACGGTTGCCACATTGGGTGGGCTTAAGGAGCGACTACGACTCATTTCTGCGGAGAAAGAAGCCAGACAGATCGCCAAAAACGAGAAGGTAAAGAAACCGCGCGAACCGGACCTGGTGTTTCCCCGTACTGGAAAGCCGTGGCTATCAGAGGACCTCGATGTTATCCATTCCATTATCGACGATATACCTGATGACAGAATTGATGATCACATCCTGTGGCTTTCAAAACAGCAAGGGCGCACTCCCTATGCTGTCGCACTGAAGATTGTTGGTGTAGGTAGAATGGATGATGAGTGGGCGAAAGCCTGGAAACCCGCGGCAAAATCGCTTCGAGAAGATTATGCAAAGCTTCATCCTGCTCCCTCTTCGGATATCAGCCAGGAATAATAGGTTTAGGTTGAGATGTATATGAAGTTATTTTGCAGCAGCATGTTTTATAATTATAAAAAACTGCTCCTGCAAACTATGGTAAAATAATAAACAATTACACTCCTTAATCTAAATATATCAATATTTTTGCCGATATATATAGTAAGTAAGGGAGTGTCATGAACGATTTTCATATTTTAAGTATCTGTATTCAGAATAAGGATGTGGCAGGCGCAATGCGCGTGCTGCGTGATAAATCAGAATTTGCGGTGCGCAAGATTCTGGAGAAACTCAGAGTCAGGATCACAACGCAAACCGGCAGGGCATTCTGGCATTATGTTCAGGGCTGGCTGTTAACCGCGTGTCGCCAGGGGAATATACAGCATGAATCATTCATTACCCGACGTTCTTCCCACTATCCGGAACGCCAGCCAGCTCAGTCCCGCTGCACTCGATATGGTCAAACTTCTCGCACTTCTGGCCATGATTATCGACCACACCAATACGGTGTTTCTGTCGTCAGCATTGCCGGTGATGTATGCGCTTGGCCGGATGGCCTTCCCCCTGTTCACGCTTATATGGGCGATGAACGTACAGCGCACCCCGGAGCGACTGCAGAAGAGAGCCAATCGTCTGTGGATCTGGGCAGTCATAACGCAGCCGGTGTTCAGCCTGGCCTTCCAGAATCAACAGCCCTGGTGGGCCCTGAACATTCTGTTCGTGTTTGCAGGCGTCACGCAGCTGCTTGCCCTGCAGTACCGGCACGGCCGGAAAGGAATGCTTGCCGGGTATCTGCTCCTGGCCCTTATGATTTGGCCCCTGCAGCCGGCAAGTTACGGACTGGCAGGAATAACGCTGGCCATCAGTATGGCAACGGTTTCTGGCAGCGATACACCCGGAGTGCAGCGGCTGGCAGCCATCACTGCCGTGCTGTCACTGATTTGTTTAAACGGGTTATCGCATCTCCTGGATATGCCCGCAGAAACATTATTACTGGCCACGCTGCCTACTCTGGCATTCCCCCTGGCAGTGGTTTCATTCTGCAGGCAAATATGTCCGGAGGGCCGTAGGCGTTTCATGCCGCGTAATTTCTTTTATTATGCTTACGCCGGCCACCTGGGGATCATTGGTCTGGTACAGACTACTTTTGGCTGACTTAGGATGACGTGATGGCTATCAGTGAGAAAGAGCTTCTTGAGGCAGGTTTCAGTAACCGTGATGTGGATACTTTACTGGAGCGGCTTTCAGCAACCGGTGGCACTATGCAGGGCTTCATTGCAGCACTTTCACGACGCTTCCGGGTATCGGTATGGATCACGGTCGCGCTCGCTCTGATTATGCTGGTCATTCTCATCGCCGGCAGCCGGACACATATCCTGTCTGGCGGCATGAGTTCCCTCGTTGTCCTGACCATTGCCTGGTTGACCTTTCCACCGGCTCTTGGCTGGAAAGCATTCCGCCTGCAGAAGAATGCCCGGGGCAGGTTTCAGCAAAGTGATAGCCCGTAACCACCTGACAGATTATCGGTCGGGCTTAACTGGTTATTGGCGCAGGGCATGTTAAACTTCCCGCAGGGAAAAGGAGAGAAGCATGAACCATGAAAGTGATCTGATGAACCACGGCTTCAGTGAAGAGGACATTGTCCGGCTGCGGGCCAGTTCAGCTAAGACGGGTACGGAGATGGATACCCTGCTGAACGATCTGGCAAACCGTTTTAAGGCCCTGATATGGGTGTTGTCAGTCATGTTACTGATTTTTGTGGCCACACTTTTGGCTGGCTCGAGGATGCATACCATTTCCTTCGGCGTGGCTATTCTTGTTCTTGGCACTCTGTTTACGATTACCATGCCTTTGAAGCTGGCCTATAAATCATGGCATTACCGCCGGAAAAATCTCATTTCCCGGAGTCATCAGAAGTGATCAGATCGAAAACAACCTTAGCCTTTACCCCCCATCCCACAATTTTCATTGTCAGTTTACCCCGGGACATGGTGTCGATTTTCCGGTAAAAATCGGTGCTGATATAGTTAAACAGACGCCATGTCCCAGGTCTGGCCATTAATCCATAGACACTGTAGATATTGCCTGCAAGCGCGATCCCGTTGTATATCCCTAACCCTGTTGATCGTTCAAATCCCATGAATTTAGCGATGTTCATGGCACCATCACCAAACATACCCTGCGTGTCAGGTTCATTCAGGAACTGACGACCAACTTCACGGGTTATCGTGTTGGCCGAGTCGACAATCAGAATAGCCCCGGCAAGAACGCCTACGGGGGTCATTGAGGAAGTCAGCACGAAGCCAAATACGCCCTGCATACCTGCCAGCACCACTTTAATTCCTGAGATGACATAACCGACCATCCGGTCTTCATCCCTGACGTATTTGATCTGGGCATATAGTTTCGCATAACCGGTCTGGAGCTGCCGGCTCTGCTCAAGCAGACTGCTGTTTTCTGCCTGCAGGTTACGCAGGCAGGTCATGCACTCTTCGTCAGACTTTGCCCGCCGGGCACGCTCAAATTCGCCATTAATGACAGATTTAATTTCATCGATGAATTTGAGACGCGTCAATCCATCCCCCAGATGTCGGGCGCCAACAATATTAGCGGTATTGACGAGTTTGCGGGCCTCCAGATTAATCATGGTTTCTGCCCAGAGTCGTGCCTGGCTTTTGTTTCCCGGAAGAATTATATCCATTTTACTCATCCTGATTGAAAATCACCCGTTAAAGCTTATCGCGCTCCCGGATTTAGGCAACCCTGCTTTAAAGGGTAAAATAATAGTCTGATGCTGTCAGTAAACCTTCGCCCATGATGGCCAGCCTGTGTAGTCCAGGGTTCATGGAACATGTATGCCGCGAAGCGGCATGGAGACGCCAGCCGGAGCTGAACCGGGTGATTCTGGTGAGGGGCGTCGTAACCGGCATCAGCCGTTACGGATTGATAGGTTCTGCCAATCCCATCCCTTTCCCTGCAAAGCTATACCCGCTTAAAGCTTTCCGATTGCTAATGTGCGCGGTCGGAGTGAGTCCGTCAAGGCCGATGGCCGCTGACGGGCTGTATCTCCGCGTTAGCGCCGTCAGGCGCTTACGAGCGTGTATGAAGTGATTACCGCGACTTAACTACAGCTACTCTTGATACTAGTTACAACATCCCTCTTAAAGCGAGGGTGTTCCGGCCCTTTGGGCCGGGGCGGCGTCGGTTTAGCAGGGGTTAGGTATGTATGCGGTGCCGGGTTCTGGCCAGAAAGGGGCCCGGCGCTTGCGACGGGAGGTACTTTTGATTTTGTTCTGAGCGCGAGGCCGTGAGGCCGCTGCATGCGAAGGCATTTTTCGTTATCCACAGAGTGACTGCAGACAAAGATCTACTCTGGAATGAAATGAACAGAGAGATAAAAACGGTGAAGTAAGACTGTTTTGCGGAATGTCTTTTATTCGTTTCCGGGTTACTTCACTTATTCGTTTGCGGATTTCTGTGTAAAAAAAAGAGACAGTGGCCACTGGGGGCCATAACGACAAGCAGAACGTCATGGTGACCGGAAGGAGAACGGAGTGAAGGTTGAAAAATGAGCAGAGTGGCCGAAAAAAACCAGCACGAAAAGCCCCGGTGAGGGGCCCGTAAACAAGAAGACTGTTGTGTCGTCTGTGACTAGTCCGGGGGAGAAAGCGCCAGATCCAGCTGGTAAAGATGCTGGATGGCCAGAGCCTTCAGGCGCTCAGATGTGCACCAGTACGCTTCGTCAGGCGGGAGGGTGCGGTAAATCCATTCAGACATTGCATGGAGTCGTTCATCTGCCGGCAGCTTAATCAGATTGTTGGCACGTTTACGCTCCGCGCCTTTATTGCGGCGGTAAACGAGTGCCTCCCGACGCTTACGGCCAGACCAGCATTTCCGCGCAGAGTGGGCCTGAACATCATCATGTTCGCTCATCACTCCTTCCCGGATCAGCTGCTCACGCTCGGCGCTCTGACGGAGCTTCTTCTCCTGCTCTTTAAACAGCTTGTCCATATCGACGCCCAGCATCTGGAATCCCACGGGGGTTATATAGACATACGTTGGCAACCAGGTGCGGGATTCACGATCCCAGGCGCGTTCTTCTGCGAGGCCCAGAACGCCAAACCGTACCTGTTCCTCAATAAGCCGTGAAAGGCGTGACACCGTCACCTCCGTTTCAGGAATGACATTGCCTTTTGCGTCCTTTGCACTGAGTTCTTTTGCAAGACGGGAGATACACATGCCGACGGTATGCTTGCCGGCATCACAGAAGCTGATGAGCACTGGCCAGAGCGCATCGAGCAGGCGCTGACGTTCCGGACGGAAGCCATATTTACGTCCCGCCTTACGGCGGCCGGCGACATAGAGAGGGTGACGAGAAACATGCATGCGCAGGCTGACCTGCCCGGTTTCTTTGTCTTTTTTCACCAGGCGATTGTAGGCATGACCGAGCTGTCCGGAGAGCTTTTTATAATGCTCCGGGCGATACCAGGCCGGGTTCTCACATTTGGCTTTTGTGGAATGCTCACCGCGTTTGCGGCGGGTCAGTTTTTTGACCGGTGCAATGAGGAAATTACCCTGAGTGCCGGCATCGACATCCTGGCAGAAACGGGTTAGCTCATCTTTCGGTAGATCTGACCAGTGAACAGAAATCTGATTGTCATTCAC